>DASWRJ010000240.1:0-2405 GCA_036403255.1 Verrucomicrobiia bacterium | reverse complement strand
CGCGTCAAGAAATCCGCGCAGGAGATTTGTGCCAAGTACATTTCACCTCCAAAGACCACCGATTTTGCGATTTTGTATTTACCGACTGAAGGATTGTTCGCCGAAGTCATTCGCCGCATTGGTCTTTCCGAGTTCGTGCAGCGGGAGTGCCGGGTGGTCATTGCCGGCCCGACTACGCTTTGGTCAATTCTGAATAGTTTGCAAATGGGCTTCCGAACGTTGGCAATTGAGAAGCGCTCGAGCGAAGTATGGAAAGTATTGGGCGCTGTGAAGAACGATTTTGGCAAGTTTGGCGACATGCTGGATGGGGTTAAGAAAAAACTGGAACAAGCTTCCAACACGATTGACGATGCTTCGCGAAAATCGAAGACAATTGAGAGAAAGCTTCGCGATGTGGAGGAGCTGCCTGCGGGTGAAGCCGACTCGCTACTCTTAATGCCGAGCAGAATGCAGCTCGATGGCGAGTCGGAGTTGGAGGCCGGACTTTAATTTTGAAATCCTTTGAGGACCACAGTGAAGAAGCAAGCGCTGCTTAGCTGGGCAATATTCTCATGAAATTGCCCTGCGCATGCCTGCTCTTCCTGATTACTTGTTGTTGCGCGTTCACAGCCGAGCTTCAGGTGGATTTTCAGCGCACGAATGGAAGCTTTCGCGCGTTCCACGGCGTTAATAAAGGCCCTCTGGCCCCTGGCGGATTACTGGACCTTACCGCCGCATACAAGGAACTGGGCATACCATATGTACGCTTGCACGATTGCCACTGGCCTAATCCAGACGTAGTCGATATCCACACCGTATTTCCAAATCCATCTGCCGTTCCCGAGCGACCCGAGAACTACGATTTTGCACTCACCGATGAATACATCGCTGCTGTACGCCAAACGGGAGCGCAGCTCGTTTATCGTCTCGGCGAAAGCATCGAGCATAATAAACATAAACGATTTGTCTTTGCTCCCAAAGACACCGAAAAATGGGCCGCCATTTGTCTCGGCATTATTCGCCATTACAACGATGGGTGGGCCAGCGGCTTCCATTATCAAATCCCGTACTGGGAAATTTGGAACGAGCCGGAAAATCGTCCCGCCATGTGGAACGGCAGCGACGAAGATTATCTCCGCCTCTACCGAACTGCTTCACGTAAAATCAAAGCCGCCTTCCCGATATTGAAAATTGGCGGACCAGCCGTCGGTTACTCAGGGGCATTCAAGGCCGGCCGATTTCAAACATCCGATTTTGTTAAGTCATTTTTGGCCAGTTGCAAAAAGGAGGGGCTGCCGCTTGATTTCTTCTCCTGGCATTGCTACTCGGCAAATCCTGCTGAGCTGGTCGAGCGCTCGATAGCCATCCGAGCTCTGCTTGATGCAAACGGTTTTGTTAAAACCGAAAGCCACCTGAACGAGTGGAACTACCTTCCTGGAAATTCGTGGAAGCCTGTTTCGAAATCCGCCGCGCCCGAGTTTCGGGAAAATAATTATCGCGAGATGGCTGGCCCCGCCGGGGCTACCTTTATTTCCTGCGCGTTACTCGAGCTGCAGGATGCGCCTGTGGACATATGCAACTTGTTCCACGGCGAAGCAGGCGGGTTCGGTTTGTTTTCGGAGAATGGCGTTCCCCAGCCGAATTACTATGCACTATTGGCTTTCCACGACCTCCTTCAATTGCCACAGCGCGCCTGGACAAGCGGCGGAACTCGTGGGGCGCTGGATATTGCCGCTGCTCGAGATGATCAACGCGCGGGCATTTTGATTAGCAATTATGCGCAGAGCGAGAGCAACATTGATCTTGTGCTTAAGGGTTGCTCCTACCCGTGTAGATATGAGTTGCGCCGAATTAGCAAAGCCTCTCCTAAACCAAGCGTCGAAAATGGAATACTAACTGGCCCGCTTCACCTGGAAATTAAAAAGCCACAAGTCGCTTTTATCCTGATCGATTTGAAATAGACTCGCTGCGACGGCCTGCTAATTAGCTCTCACAAGGAGTGATAAAGCTCCGCCACCCGTTCGAGATCCACTCCCACGGGCTCATGATCGAGCAGCCAGCGCAGGTCTTGCTTTGCTCCCGCTGTATCGTTCGTCTGCAATCGCATTCGAGCCCGTTGCAATCGGTCCGCCGCTGAATCAGGCGTCAGAGCCAAAATTAAATCAAGATAACGCAACGAGTCGTTGTTTGATTCCGTGCGCTCGGCCACACCTGTGAGATTGTGCAGCATGCGCACGATGATTTCCTTTTTTGAGGCAGCCTTCACCTGCTCCTCGCGCAAGCCTTCCCCGGTCAGATCGAGGACGATTGCTTCCGCTTCTCCGCGGGTCAAAATTTTTCCGCCATTGAACACATCAATGAACTTCGCCTCGCCGTTTTTGGGCGCGTATGTGACCATAAAGTGCGCAGGCAATGGCACCCCAGCC
>DASWRJ010000239.1:0-14931 GCA_036403255.1 Verrucomicrobiia bacterium | reverse complement strand
AATGCGTCAGCCAGGGATGAGGCTCGGGTGCGCCCGCCGCCAGTCTCCTCGCCGCGGCTGAGAATCAATTCCTCGCCGAGGCCATATTTTTTGGCTTGGCCGGCGAGCGAGCGCTCATTGACTAATTGCGCCCGAGCCTTGGTCAATGGCCCTTCGCCTAAATCGGAAAAGCGATTATAGAGCTCGTGAGTCATGATTAGTCCAAGCACTGAATCGCCCAAGAACTCGAGCCGTTGGTTGTGAGGTGTCCGGGAGGCCCCTTCATGCGCGAGTGAAGGGTGAGTCATGGCCAGCTTCAACAGCTTTTCGTCTTTAAAGCTGTAACCCAGGCGCTTTTGCAGCTCGCCGGGATTTCCGACAAACTCAGCGCGCGATTGTTTCATTCTCGGCAGCGCCTGCAATGGCGGCATTCCCCTCCTCGACCGGCAGTTCCGAGCCTCCAGCTTCAGGATGAAGCTGCCCGCCCGATGCAGCAGGGGCCGGCGTTCCGGTGAGACCATGCTCTAATAGATTGGCGACATCCCGCTGCACCTCCTCAAGCTGATTCAGTTGCAGGTTCGGGTCGGGAATGGTGAATACATCACCGGTACTGGGCTGTTCATAGACGAAGACACGCTGACCATCCTCGAGCATCAACTGGTCTTTCACCTTGAAGATGCGTTTGCGTTCGAGCATGACTGCCAGGATGTAACGGGCGGCGGCATGTGATGGATCATTCTGCTCGATGAGCTTGCGCAAAAGGGATTCAGCATTCTCCTTCTTAATCGCATCGGGCGGGGCCGCGGGAGGCGCATGATAGACGCCGTGCCAATATGAAACAAAGCCTTTGCGGTCATTTGCGCCCTGGCCGTATTGCGTTTGCCAGCAGGATTCACAAACATCAAGGCGCTTAAACTCCTGTTTCTCGTCAAAAAGAAGGGTATGATAGGCCTGCAGATCGTTAAAATGAGTCCCGCAAGCCTGGCACCCGTGGGCGCGTGATTGAATATTCCACTCGTTCATTTGATTTGCTTCCTCAATTATTCCGAAGAATGCAGGAACTGCAACCCCCAATACTCCCCAAAGGAAGTATTCGCCAGCGTTGCAAGCATTTGCTAAGTACAGCCCGGACATGAAAGGCTCTCCCTTTGCATGGATGACTGCGCCGCTTGAGGGCTTGGGGCAACTAGCGCTTCTGGCCAGGGACATTTTTGTGTCTCTTCTTCGGCAGCGCATCAGTCTTCGCCACCTGCTCTATCAACTCTACTTCATTGGCATTAAATCCCAATCCGTGGTGCTGATCACCGGCGCGTTCACGGGGATGGTAATGGCGGCGCAAACCTATTTTCAATTTCACAAAGTCCGCATGGATACGGCCACGCTCGCGGTGGTGAGTGTTTCGATGTGCAGCGAATTGGGGCCAGTGCTGACCGGATTGATGGTGGCAGGGCGAGTGGGGGCGGCTTTGGCCGCTGAATTGGGAACCATGCGCGTCACCGAGCAGATCGATGCTTTGCGTACGCTCGCGACGCATCCAGTGGATTATCTCGTGGTGCCGCGTTTATTGGCGACAATTATTGCCATGCCGCTTCTGACGGCCCAATCAATCTCGATAGGGATATTGGCCGGCTTCACCATAGGCAGCGGCTATCTGGATATTGAACCTGCTTACGCCTGGCACAACATGGTAAAGTACACACTGCCCGAGCATGTGGCCGAAGGGATTATTAAATCTTTTTTTTACGGTGGCTTTATTGCCCTGATAAGCTGCTACAAGGGAATGACCTGCCGCGAAGGTGCCGAAGGCGTGGGGCGCGCCACGACTGAAGCGGTAGTTTTCTCAGCCATTACGATTCTGATTTCGAATTTTTTCCTCACGCTGGTCCTGTCGCGCTTGCTCGGCACATGATAGAAGTCCGCGATCTTTATAAGAGTTTCGGCCCGCAAAAGGTGCTGAATGGGGTAACACTAAAAGTCGAGACGGGTGAGCGCGTGGTGATTATTGGCCGGAGCGGCGGCGGAAAAAGCATATTGCTCAAGCACTTGATCGGCTTGCTCAGCCCCGACTCCGGTGACGTGCTCGTGGATGGGCGCAACATCGGTGGATTAGACGAGCGTGAACTGCTCAGTGTGCGGGTCAAATTTGGGATGCTCTTTCAAGGGGCGGCGCTCTTTGATTCAATGAACGTGGCGGAGAACGTGGCTTTCGCGCTCAGGCGAGAGCGCAAATGGACTGAAGAGGAGATTAATAAAAAGGTGCAGGAAGCGCTGGACATGGTGGACTTGCCGGGCACACAGGAAAAGAAGCCGGCTGAACTCTCTGGAGGCATGCGCAAGCGGGTTGGCTTGGCGCGCGCGATTGTTTATCGTCCGCAAATTATCCTCTACGACGAACCCACCACCGGCCTTGATCCGATAGCCGCGGATGCCATCGACAACTTGATCGTGCGCATTTCGCAAAGGTTGAATGTGACGTCCATAGCGGTGACGCACGATATGCGCAGCGCTGAAAAGATCGGGCAGCGGATTTTGATGCTGCACGAAGGTCGGATTTACGCCAGCGGAACGCCGGCAGCCATATTAGGATCGACGGATGAAGTTGTACATCGGTTCGTCACTGGAATTTCCAATGTTAAGGAACATATATTTTAAATTATGAACTCATCGCAATTAGCCGGGAAAGTGGGATTATTTGTGGCGATTGGCATCGTGCTTTTGGCGCTGCTGTTCATGAGCTTTAGCAAGGGATTGAGCCTTTTCGTGCCCACATACGAAGTTAATATCCACGCCGCCAGCGTCGGCGGCCTCAAGAAAAATTCCGGAGTGCTCCTCTCAGGTGTCACCATTGGCAACGTGGTGGATGCATCCATACCTGCGGATGGAAGCGGCGTGCTACTGCGTTTGAAAATCCAAAAGAAATATAAAATTCATGCAGACGCCCGCTGGGTTATCGAGCAAATCGGTTTTTTGGGTGACCAATACGTCACGATTTACCCTACGAAAAACCAAGCCCCATTCATTGAGCCAGGTTCGACCGTCAATGCAGAAGAGCCGCTGAATTTTCAAGAGATTGCCCGCTCGGCTTCGGGCCTCATTCAAAACGTCAGCCAGACCGTTAAAATCTTAAACGAATCGATAGGCAGGATCGAAAAAACCGTTTTCAGCCCGGCAACCCTCGCCAACGTGACTAATACCCTGCAAAATTTTCGTGTGATTTCGGAGAAAGGGGACCGGATGGTGGATGGCATTGATAAGCTGGTTTCGACAAATGCCCCATATATTGCACTTTCAGTGAGCAATCTGGTTTTGTTCTCTCAAGATTTGGACAAACTAGCCGATGAAATGAATGCGACGGTGGTGACGAACCGAATCGAATTAACGAAGGCCGTGAAAAACCTGGAACGGACAACTGCAGTGCTCGAACGTCTGGCCAATGATATTGAGTCGGGCAAAGGGCTGGCCGGCAGCCTGATCAAAGATCCGCAGCTTCAGGCAAATATTTCCAGTACCGCAGCTCATCTGGCAACGCTTAGCAGCAACATCGCGCGCTACGGCCTGCTCTTCAAACCCAAGCAGCCGCGCGTCGAAAGCAAAACCATCTACCCAGGGCGCAATCCGCTCCCATAAATTATGTCGCTCTGGATCATTCGCATATTCTTTTTGTGCCTCTCGACGGTCTTCGGATATGCGGTGAGCCAATATCGGCCGGAAGTGATCCAAGGGGGCGCTTATGGTCTGCTCGCTGGCTTTGGCCTGGGTGGCCTGCTGATCGGCGTCGATTATCTCGTCAAAGGTTTTTCCCTCCGCGCTTTTTCGGCGGCCACTTTAGGACTGTTTCTGGGGACGCTGGTCGGCTGGCTAATTGATCGCACTGAGTTGTTCATCTTCGTGGATGATAAATCGCGCTGGCTGATTCGCCTGGGCCTGTTCCTGAGCTTCGGCTATTTGGGAATGATCATGGCCATGCGGAGCAACAAGGAAGACTTCTCGCTGATTATTCCGTATGTGCGCTTCAAGCCGCAGCATAGCATCAGTGACAATCTCGTGCTGCTCGATACAAGCGTGATTATAGATGGCCGGGTCGCGGAACTCATCCACCTCAAATTCCTGGAAGGCGTCATCATCGTGCCGCGCTTTATTCTGAGCGAACTTCAGTTCATTGCGGATGCCGCCGATCCGATTCGCCGCGCGCGCGGGCGGCGCGGGTTGGACCTATTGCAGCGCTTGCAGGCGAATCCGCGGCTGGAAGTAAAAATCCATGAAAGCGATTTTCCAGATGAATCCGAAGTCGACGCCAAGCTCGTGCGGCTGGCTCGGACGTTGAGCGCCACGCTTTACACCACTGATTTTAATTTGGCGCGAGTGGCTGAACTGCAAACGGTTCATTGCGTTAATCTTACCGAACTCGCCGCCGCCCTCAAACCGGTGACCTTGCCCGGGGAAGTGCTGAGCCTGAAACTTGTTCGCGAGGGCCGGGACAAGGGCCAGGCGGTGGCCTACATGCCCGACGGCACCATGGTTGTCATTAACCAGGCGCAACATCTGATTGGCCAGCAGGTCTCGGCGCAAGTCACATCTCTTTTGCAAACCGGGGCCGGGGTGATTATCTTCGCGGAGTTGAAATTGGCTGAAGCGGCTTGATGCGTCGGATCCGCTGGCGCAGCAGGCGCCGCCCAGCCAGATGATCCCCGTTTCACCAAATGAAATTTGATAAGGTCCTGGCCAGACTGCAAAAACAACTTCCCAAAGGCGAATTACGTCTCGAGCCCGCCTTTTGCGAGCGTTACGGAGGTGACAAATGGTTTGCGCACTCCCGCCCAAACGCCGTTGCCCTTCCAGGATCCGTCGAAACAGTCTGCACAATTCTGCAATTTGCAAATTCGCACCGCATTCCAGTCACGCCACGCGGCGCCGGTTATGGGTATGTGGGTGGCTGTGTGCCGAGCGCCGGGGGAATTGCGCTTTCCCTGGAAAAACTAAATCGCATTAAAGAGATTAGCGGTGATGATTTTGTCGCGGTCGTGCAGCCCGCGGTGATCACTGCTGATTTGCAAAAGAAAGTCGAAGCGCGTGGACTCTTCTATCCCCCTGATCCGGCCAGCCGTGCAGATTGCTCGATCGGCGGGAACATCGCCACGAATGCCGGCGGGCCCCGCTGCCTCAAATACGGCGTGACGCGGGACTATGTGCTTGGGGTGCAAGTCGCGCTGGCTGATGGGACGCTGGTCCGGCTCGGCAGCCGCACGCATAAAAATAAAACCGGTTTCGATCTGCACCGGCTATTCGTTGGCTCGGAAGGGCTGCTGGGCATCATCACGGAAGCGACATTGAAACTGCTGCCTCTGCCGCCGTTTCGCGCGGCGTTGTCCATCGGGTTCAGTTCGATGGCGGCGGCGACGGCGGCCATTCGCGCAATTTTTCGCGCGGGATTTCTACCATGCGCGGTGGAATTGGCTGATGCCTTCACAGTCGCCGCAGCGCGCAAACGCACCCGCAGCCCGCTCCTGGCTGGATGTAACGCGCATTTGATTTTGGAATTGGATGGGCAGGAAAAATCAGTGCGCAGCGAAGTCCAGACCGTTGCAAGAATCCTGAAAAGTCTTAAGCCTGTTTTCCTCGAATACGGCTACGGCGCGGAAGCGGCCGAAAAATTTTGGGCATTGCGCCGCGAATTTTCGTATGCGCTGCGAGATACCGGCCTGACAAAATTGAACGAAGATATCGTCGTGCCGCGCGGGCGGCTGCAGGATCTGTTTCGTTTTACAGAACGATTGCAGAAGAAGCATGGATTTCCGGTGGCCTGTTTTGGACATGCTGGGGATGGCAACATTCACGTGAACATCATGATGGATTTAAATGAAACCAAAGCCCAGGCGCGGGCTCACGCCGCACTGGATGAACTGTTTTTGCAAGTGCTGGCGTGGGGCGGCGTCATTACGGGCGAACATGGAATCGGTCTCGCCAAAAAGCCGTGGTGGAAAGCCGCCACGACTCCGGAATCCCGTTCGCTGCACAAAATTGTAAAAGCCGCCCTCGATCCAAACCAGATTCTGAATCCAGGAAAGTTTCTTTAGGGCCGCATCTCCAGATTTTTCTGATAAGCGGCGCACTCCGCTGCATGCTGTCACGGTCCGCAAAGTGAGTAAGTTTTCCATTCGTCGGCGCGCAGCGGAGTGCGCGCCCTACCTCCGTGGCGACTATGCTTACCAGACTTCGACCGGCCCTTTGGGCACTGGTATTTGGGTGCGAGTGGCTGCGGCAGGTTCCTGCATGAAAGAAGCCATCATCGGCGGGGGGCGATAGGTTGGTTTGAGATTGCCGTCCTCGTCAAGAAACTGGCCCCGCCAGGTGATATATTGCGCGAGTATCTCCTCGAACTCGCTTTTGCTGGAGACCTGCACGATTCGTTTGTTGAATTCATTGGCCGGGCCGAATCGCTTTGAATACCAGGGAGCGACCTTTCGGAACATGCGGCAGCCGAGCGTTTCGCCGAAAACTTCGATCATCAAATCCAAATGGCGGCACATAACTCGGATGCGCTCTGAAAAAGCCGGCTCGGCTGGCAACTCTCCTGTTTCCAAAAAGCGGGCCGTGTCCCGAAAAATCCATGGGTTATAAAATGCGCCGCGACCGATGCTCACACCCGCGCAGCCGGTCTCTTCGAGCATCCATTTGGCGGCCTCCGGTGTGGTGACATCGCCATTGCCAATTACTGGCACCGAACGCACCGCTTCGACCACGCCACGAATGCCCGCGAGATTCACTGTGCCGCCGAAGCCCTGCTCGCGCGTGCGGCCATGCACGAATATCGCCGCCACGCCAACGTCTTGCAGCGCGCGAGCCAGCTCGGGTGCGGTGATATTTGCGTCATCCCAGCCAAGCCTCATTTTGGCAGTCACGGGAATACGCAAGGCATCGACCATGCCTTTGACAAGGTGGGCGGTCTTGTCCATTTCGACCATCATGGCCGAACCACCGCCAACCCGACAAACTTTGCGCACTGGGCAACCCATGTTGATATCCACTGATGCTATGCCAATCGACTCGAGATAAAGCGCTGCGTCGCGCATTTCCTCGGGAACGGAACCGAATAATTGCACAGCCAGAGGACGATCGGCGGGGCAGGTCTCGATCAGCTTGAAAGCTTTCGGATTTTTTTCGAGGAGGGAGCGCGCATTGACCAAATCTGTGGTGGCCAAATCAAGTCCGCCGAGTTCGCGCAATGTGAGCCGAAAGGGCAGGTTGGTGTAACCGGCCAGCGGCGAAAGGAACAAATTGGATTTAAGCTGTAATGGGCCGAGTCTCATGGACAATTATCTTTAACCCTACGTTTGCGGAGCATTCGGAGCAAAGTAAATCGAGTGAAATGGGCCTCAATGGCTGCGCGGATTCATGTTTTTAGGATAGAAACCCGATTTTGGTCGGCCAGCCTCTAGGGCTTCTTTTTGAAAATAATTACATTTTGCCACGGTAACTCGCGAATCGTCTTTTCCCAATCCAGCGGCTGCGCACTCATCTCTTTTTTAACCTGAGCCTCGGTCATTTTATGGACCAATTTGATTGGCACCTTCGGATCTTCACCGCGAAATTCGACGAATACAACGCGCCCGCCCGGCTTCAAGGACTTGTATATATTCTGCATCATCTCGTAAGGAAAATCGAATTCGTGATATACATCAACGAGCAGAACAGTATCCACAGATTTTTCGGGGAGCTTGGGATCGGTCGTTGTGCCCAGGATAGGTTTGACATTGGCGATTTTTAACTCGGCCATTTTATTGGTCAGCAAATCGAGCATCTCCGGCTGGATGTCTTCGCCATAGACCAGGCCCTTTGGGCCGGTTTTTACGGCCAGTCGCCGCGTCAAGTAGCCCGTTCCCGCGCCGATATCCGCGATGACCTCGCCGGGCTTAATGGCGAGCAGCTCGATCATCTTTTGCGTATTTTCTTCTTCCTCGCGCTCAGGGCGTTCCAGCCATTCCGCTGCCTGATGCCCCATGACATGAGCGATTTCGCGGCCCATGTAGAATTTGCCAATGCCATTCGGATCGTGAGCGGCGCGAGACTCGTAGCGCGCTACACTCGAGGACACCGGAGACTCAGCGGCATAAATCCCGGTAGCAATGACGAGGAAAATGGCCAGGAAACTCTGGAAAGAATTATTTTTTGGCATGGCCCAAGTCTTGCATAGGAATTTCATAAACTTCAAAAATAATGCTATACCAAATTTCAATTATCCACGATGGGAATTGTTAAAAAATCAGCGGAAAAGCCTGGCCGCAGTGGCGTAGAAAATAATTTTAATTTTTTGTCCTGCGCGCGTCTGTCCGTTCGTCTTAGGTTGACGGACGAAATTAATAACGACTAAAAAGAAAGAATAATATGAGTTCAGAATCTACAAATTCAAAGTACATGCTCCTTTTTCGCGGTAACGACTGGTGCAAAGGCCTCTCCCCCGAACAAATGCAACAAGTGGCCGATCAATGGATGGCCTGGTTCACCCGTTTGACCGAGCAAGGCAAAGCCCTCGCAGGTAGCCCCCTCAAAGGTGAAGGCAAAGTCATTTCGGGGGCGAATGGACGCGTCGTCGCGGATGGGCCATTTGCCGAATCCAAAGAAGCGGTGGGTGGCTATTTTCTGTTGCAAGTCAGCAGTTTCGATGAAGCCGTGGCGATTGCCAAACAATGTCCAGGTCTCCCGTACGGGGCAAAAATTGAAGTCCGGCCGGTCGCCGAAGAATGTCCGATGGCCGAGCACGCCCGTGAACAACTCTCGACTGCGACCGCGTAAAGTTGGGACGCGTTGATTACCAGTGGTGGGCTGGCTACCGCCCTCAGCCTGGCCCACTACTTCTTCCAAAAGGAATTCAAAGGCATGAAAACTGACGCACTGAATCCCGTAACTCATCCATTCGTTTTATCACGCACATTTAATACCTCGCGTGAGAGGTTGTGGAAGGCCTGGACAGAACGCGACCACCTGATGCAATGGTTTGGACCGAAAGGCTTCACCATGCCGCTGGCCAAGATGGATTTTCGCCCAAGTGGAAGTTTTCTTTATTGCCTGACCTCGCCTGACGGGAAGGAAATGTGGGGCAAGTTTTCCTATCGCGAAATCGTCGCGCCGGAGAAAATGGTGTTCATCAATTCGTTTTCTAATAAAGAAGGCGGCATTACGCGGCACCCATTCAGTGCTACGTGGCCGCTCGAGACGCTTTCCAAAATTTCATTTACAGAAAAAGCCGGTCAAAGCACCGTAACGGTCGAGTGGGTCCCGTTGAACGCCAGCGAGGAAGAGCGCGAAACTTTTGACGGCGCGCACGACGGAATGCGAGCTGGCTGGTCGGGAACGTTTGAACAATTGGCTGCGTATCTGGCAAAATTATAAAACCCGGAGAAATCATGAGCAAAGTCAGAGTTTTGGTCGGCACACGCAAAGGCGCGTTCATCCTCACGGCAGATGGCAAACGCGAGCAATGGGAAGTCAGTGGGCCGCATTTTGCCGGTTGGGAAATTTATCATATCAAAGGGTCACCTGCCGACCTGAACCGGGTTTATGCCTCGCAAACCAGCGGCTGGTTTGGGCAAGTGATGCAGCGCTCGAATGATGGCGGCAAAACCTGGGAAGCTGTTGGCAATGAATTCAAGTACGAAGGCACTCCAGGCACGCATAAATGGTACGACGGATCGCAGCATCCGTGGGAATTCAAACGCGTCTGGCACCTCGAGCCGTCGCGCACCGATCCAGATACAGTCTTTGCCGGCGCGGAAGATGCCGCGATTTTTAAAACGACCGATGGCGGCAAAACCTGGAAAGAGCTGGCCGGGTTGCGCAATGCGAAGGGCCATCTCTGGCAACCGGGTGCCGGCGGCATGGCGGTGCACACGATTGTGCCTGACCCGAAGCGGCCGGAGCGAATTTACATCGCCATTTCAGCGGCGGGCGTCTTCCGGACGGATGATGGCGGTCAGACCTGGAAACCAATGAATAAAGGGCTAAAGTCAAATTTCGAATTGCCCGATCCTGACGCCGAGGTCGGACACTGCGTGCATCGCATTGCGCTGCACCCGTCGCGCCCGGATGTGCTTTTCATGCAGAAACATTGGGACGTGATGCGCAGTGATAATGGCGCGGAGTCGTGGCGGGAAGTCAGCGGAAATTTGCCCACTGATTTTGGTTTCCCAATCCAAGTTCACGCCCACGAACCGGAGACGATTTACGTGGTGCCGATTAAAAGCGATTCCGAGCATTTTCCGCTCGATGGCAAACTGCGCGTGTATCGCAGCCGCACCGGTGGCGACCAATGGGAAGCTCTTACGAATGGGCTGCCCCAAACCAATTGCTTTGTGAATGTGCTGCGCGGCGCGATGTCCATCGACACGCTCGATAAATGCGGCATCTATTTCGGGACGACTGGCGGACAGGTTTACGCCTCGGCGGATGCGGGTGATTCGTGGAAGCCGATTTTGCGCGACTTGCCAGCCGTGCTTTCCGTGGAAGTGCAGACACTCCCATGATTCGGGTCCTGCTGCCGTATCATTTGCGCAACCTGGCCCGCGTGCATGGGGAGGTTCAGCTTGAAATCAACGGTGTTGCGTCGGTGAAATCGGTCCTCGATGCCATTGAAGGACATTACCCTGTTTTGCGCGGCACCATTCGCGATTACGGCACTTCGAAGCGGAGACCGTTCATTCGCTTCTTCGCTTGCAAAGAAGACCTTTCAAATGCGCCACTGGAGGCTCCGCTCCCCGAAGATGTTGTCAATGGCAAAGAGCCATTCATGGTTGTGGGCGCGATGGCGGGCGGTTAAATTGTCAAAGTTTGCGTCTGCATGGCGCAGGCTGACGCGTGAATACTCCCGAACCCAAAGAGACTAGGCAAGTCTCACAGGTGGTCGAGCATCTTTTCCGGCACGAATCCGGGAAGATGATCGCGACGCTTACGCGCATTTTCGGCCTTGAACATCTCACGCTGGCGGAGGACGTCGTGCAGGAGGCGCTGATTCGAGCTCTGCAAACGTGGCCATTTTATGGGCTACCGGAAAATCCTTCCGCCTGGATTATGCGCGCTTCGCGAAATCTCGCGCTGGATGCGGTCCGTCGGCAAAAAGTATTTCGCCAGAAGGAAGCGGAGATCGTCCACCTAATCGAGCGCGATCAGCCGGAACCAAATGCCGCCGCGCTCAATGAGAATGAGATTTCGGATGATCGGCTGCGGATGATGTTTGTCTGTTGCCATCCACTCGTGCCGGAAGACGCGCAGGCGGCGCTGGCGCTGAAAACGCTTTGCGGCTTCAGCATTACCGAGATTAGCCGCGCTTTTCTGACGAGCGACGCGGCCATTGCCAAGCGTCTCACGCGCGCGAAGCAGAAAATACGTGACGCGCGGATTCCATTTGAAATTCCAGCCGCAATTGAATTGGCCGCGCGGTTGGACGGCGTTCTGCAGACGCTTTACCTGCTTTTCAACGAAGGTTACAAGGCATCCAGCGGCAATAAACTGGTACGCCAAGAGCTTTGCCACGAAGCCATTCGCCTCGGCTCGTTGCTGGCCAAGCATTCGGCGGGTAACCGCCCCAAGACTCACGCTCTGCTCGCGCTCATGCATTTCAGCGCCGCGCGGTTGCCTGCGCGCGCTGATGATGCCGGGAACCTGCTGCTGCTGAAAGAACAGGACCGCAGTCGCTGGGACCAGAACCTGATCGCGCGTGGCATGTTCCACTTTGCGCAATCCGCGGCGGGCGACGAGATGAGCGTGTATCATCTGCAATCCGCGATTGCCGCGTGCCACTGCGCGGCGCCGAATTACGATGCGACTGATTGGCCGAGAATTTTGGAACTTTATGATCAACTCGTTGGGTTTGATGAGAATCCTGTTATCGCGCTCAACCGCGCGGTGGCGGTGGCAAATGTGAATGGGCCCAAGGCAGGATTGCAAAGCCTGGCGGCCATTCCGAGCCGCAACAAATTGGAAGAGTATTACCTTTATTATGCGGTCATGGGAGAGTTTGAAGCGCAGTTGAATAATCCAGAAGCTGCTGCGGCGCATTTCCGCAAAGCTATTGAGCTAAGCGAGCTGGAATCGGAACGCGCGTTTTTGCGGAAGAAGTTGAATGCAAGCGAGGAGCAGATCGCTTCGCAAACCGCGCATTAGCGGCGGCGCGACTGATCGTTTGGATTCAATACCAGGATTTGGGCGTCACTCCTTCTCGTTCGTAATCGTCCCATGGAGCAAGCCGCCATGGTCGCCGCCGCTCCAGGTGCCGGCATAAGTTTTTTCGTATATCAAGACCCGCGCCGAGTAGGTCCCGCCGCCGGGCACTTCCACTTTATCGACAATGATCACCGGCGTATCACCCGCCCATTTCACCTGCACTGGAATCGGGGCGGTGATGTCCTTTTTGCCATATTGAATGCGCGCATGCACGAGCCATGTGTCGTCGCCGAGTTTTGACACACTCGTAATGCTGTATTTTTCGTCCCGGTCGGTGCCGAGTTCACCGTCTTTGATCATGCACCAGCGGCCTTTCATCGTGGCCCGGTTGAGCGTGGATTTAAAGGTCGCCTCGAGTTCCTCCTGGCTCGGAGTTTGTTTGGGAGTTTGGGCCAAGCCGTTTTTGGATGGTTTCGCATCCTCCTGCGAACGCGCTTGAGGCGCAAGGGCAAGCAGAGTGGCTAATAAAATGAAATGTGTTTTCATAATTCCTGGTGCGGGGAGTCTCGCAAAACTCAGTCCGTTGGGAAAGTAGAATAATGCGACCCTTGGCGCGCATCGCCAGCTTGAAAGCGCTGGTTTAGTCATCGTATCCTCAAGGAAATGTGCCATCAGCCGAGCCCCACAAATGGTTGTGCCTTCGCACCGATTTGGCTAGTCGCGGGCATTCTAATTAGTTCCACACCGCCATTGCTCCGCAGTGCTCCCGCGCCCGCACTTTTGTCTGAACTTGGTTGCGCCAATTGCCATAGCACGTTGCCCACCCCAAGTCCGTTGCGCGAGTTGACTCCGGACCTGAGCAGCGCTGGCCTGCGTTACAATCCAGGGTATCTTTTGGATTATCTGCAAAGCCCGGTGCAGGTGCGGCGGCATTTAGGAGCGGCGCGCATGCCCAATTTCTATTTCGATGAACCCGAAGCGCTCGCGGTAGTGGCGTTTCTGGAGACACAACGCGTCCTCGCGGGCGCATGGCCGGAACTGCCAGCCGGAGTAAAAGCACCAACTGGTTCCAAGTCCCGCGCGCTCTCCGCAAACGAGGTGCAGGGAGCAAAGACGCAAACGCTGGCTTGCCAGGTTTGCCATTCACTCGAAGGCAAAGGCGGAAATCGCGCAGCGGAAATGGCCGATTTCAGCTATCGATTGCAACCAGATTGGGCGAGCAGGCTGCTCGTCGAGCCGCGCATGTTTGGCATTCAGCCGACAAACATGCCCGGGCTGTTTTATCGGCTCAGCGAAGATCGCCGGCAGTTCCGCGACTTGATCGCACAACCTTCGGAAAAAATTCGACTGATCACGGATTATTTATTTTCGCTCAATGCCGACCGCCGAAAGGCGCTCGATCAAAAATACCTGGCCGCAAAAACTAAATATCCACAGGCCAATGCCGCTTTAGGTGAAGCTATCTTTCGCTCCCAAAATTGCGCCGCTTGCCATCGCGTCCCTGGCGTCCAGCCGCGCCGCGATGCTGGACCTGATTTGCTGGCTGAAGTCGCGCGCGTGCAGCCGGATTGGCTGCGGAATTTTTTACCGCATCAGAAATCGATTCGCCCATTTGGCTATTATCCGGGCGACGGCAGCCGGATGCCCGATTTTCACCTCTCAGAGAGCGAAAGCTCGGACATAAGCAATTACCTGCTTTCGCTCAATAATTCTCCATCCGGAATTCCGACGAACTTCCTAGCAAAGCCGCTCTCCGCTTTCGCGCAAAATAAAGCCAATCTGTTGCTCCACGAGAAGCTCTCCTGTCTCGGCTGTCATCGTCTGGGCACCGAAGGCGGCAGGATCGCCCCGGACCTTGCACACGCGGCGACTCGTCTCCGACCCGAATACATTTACGGGATGATTACTAACCCGCGCCGGACAAATCCCCACACAATCATGCCCCAGCTTCCAATCACAGTGGAGACCGCGCAACTGATTGCTAGTTTTCTTTCCTCTCCCAATTTTTCGCCAGAGCCTCCAGCTTACCTCTCGGTTTCCGAAAACCGACTCATCCCATCTCTGCCGGCTAATAAATCCCCTGCCAGCCTAAAGCTTGCACCATCGGAAGAATATCTTGCTCATTGTTCTGGGTGCCATGGCCAGGAGGGCCGTGGAGACGGCTTTAACGCGCGTTTCCTGCCGAAAGCTCCAGCCCAACACGCCGACCCTGCCTACATGTCCACCCGCCCGAATGACACTTTGTACGATGGTGTAGCCGCTGGCGGCGCAATCCTGAACAAAAGCCACTTCATGCCGCCATGGGGCAGCACTCTTTCACCAGATGAAATCCAGGGACTGGTCGGGTATATGCGCACGCTATGCCATTGTCAGCCACCCCCATGGTCCGTTCAACCGAAGGTGCGCACTGCAAACAATTAAAAATCATCCAAAATAGAATTCAATTAACTCCGCAGGAGCAGTAGCGAAAGCCGCTTCCGGGTTCGGTTCGCACTCATTTGATATCCGAAAAACCACATGGCCCGCAAAAAATCTAAAGCTGCAAAGCAGCGTCCGGCGAATGAAAACAAGCTTCCTCTGGCTCCTGCCGACCCAACGCTGAGACGATTTGCGTGGATGCTGCCCATGGCAGTTGTGCTACTCGTCGCAGTCGGGATTTATGCAGTAACTAAATTGAGAAACCGTTCGGATGCTGAATTTTCGAACACTACTTCAAGCCGCCTTGCGCCAACCGAAAACCAACAAATAACCTACTCTGACTTTGTCGGCTCGGAGGCCTGTGCTAAATGTCATCAAAAG
>DASWRJ010000238.1:0-2870 GCA_036403255.1 Verrucomicrobiia bacterium | reverse complement strand
AAGGGGCTATCGACGAAAATCGGCACGCGGTCCACCTGGCCGGCTTCGGTGAGTTGATGCAGCGTATAAACAATCTGTTGTGTGCGCCCCACACTAAACGCGGGGATGATCACCATCCCATGCCGCTTAATAGTCTCGCTCACAAGCCGGGCCACATCGGCGGAAGCCATGCCGCGCTCGGTGTGCAGCCGGTCGCCATAGGTGCTTTCAATCTGGAGGTAATCAACATTCTCGACCGGCTCGGGATCGCGCAGGATATCGTCATGCCCGCGGCCGACATCGCCGCTGAAGAGGTAACGGAAACTCCGGCCGCCTTCGCGAATATCGAGCACCACTTGCGCGGAGCCGAGAATATGCCCGGCGTCTTTGAAGGTGACCGTAACCCCGTCGGTGATGGTCATGGGCCGTTCGTAATTGACGCTGACAAATTGCCGGATCGCTTTCTCCGCATCCTCGCTGCGATAGAGCGGTTCGACCGGCGGCAAATGGTGGCGCGCCCGATGTTTGGACACATACTCAGCATCCGCCCGCTGAATCTCAGCGGAATCCTCGAGCATGATGGCCGCGAGGTCGCGCGTGGCAAACGTGCAAAAAATATTTCCCTGGTAACCTTGTTTGCAGAGATTGGGCAAATTGCCACTATGATCGATGTGTGCATGGCTCAGCACGACGGCATCCAGCTTCGTCACATCGAAAGGAAAATGCCGGTTCCGCTCCATTGATTCCTCGCGCCGGCCCTGGAACAATCCGCACTCGAGCAATATTCGGCGCTGGTTCACTTCCAGCAGATACATCGAGCCGGTGGTTGTCCGCGCTGCCCCAAAGAAATGAATTCGCATGGGCGAAAGATCGCCTTGGGCAACCACATGCGCAAGCTTTTGATGGCGCGAGCGGAACTCTGATGCTGCGCAAGTATATGTCAGTCGGCGCTGCGCGAGCCTCGTTGCAAAAGAGGGCAGGGTAGTTAAACTGCGCCACAACATGAGAACAGCATTGCGTCTAACAGCACTGGCGGTGGCGCTCGTCGCCGTAGTGCTTTGGTTTTTTGGCGGCATGAATCGCGGCTGGACAGTCACAACCGTCTGGCGCGAGGTAAAAGATCCTGTCACCGACATCGTCGCCCGAATTCCCGAAAAGCAGTTCCGGCCGGGAGTCGAGTTCCTCGGCGCTGGACTCGGAGGCGCTGCACTGCTCGCAGGCGCCAGCTTTATCTTTCGGAAAAAGTAGTTGCAAATTACGGCTGGTTTCAGCCTTTTATCCCGCCATGAAATATAAAACAGTTCTCCTCGCTTTGTCCTTTTGCGCAAATGCCTTTTGCGCTCCCCAGGTTTTCGATTTCAAAGACCCGAAAGCCGTGAACAACATCGTGTTTCAGCTCGACGCGCCACTCGAGTCGATCAATGGCACAGCCACCGGAATCTCAGGCAATGTCACGTTTGACCCCGAAAAACCGAATGAACTTAAAGGCAAATTGGTGGTCACTTCTGAGTCGCTCCACGTGGGCAACCCCATGATGAATCAGCACTTGCACAGCGATAAGTGGCTGGATGCGGCCAAGTACCCCCTAATAACATTTGAAACTTCCAGTGTAAAAAAAGCTACAACTGCCGAAAACACTACTATGGCCGAAGTCAGTGGCAACTTGACGATAAAAGGCGTGACCAAACCGATTACGGTCCCGGTCAAGCTCACGTACTTGAAAGACAAGCTTAAAGCTCGCTTCCCGCAAATGGAGGGCGACCTGCTCGTGCTCCGCTCCAACTTCAAAATCAAGCGCAGCGATTTTGGCATCAACTCCGGCACATTTGAGGACAAGGTTTCCGACGAGATCAATTTGACCCTGAGTCTCGCGGGCATGGCCCCACATAAATGAGAGACTTTCCCGCGAACCTCATTGTGAATGCCTCCAGCGAATTTGCCGAGCCGCCTGGACTGCAAGTCACTGTCGATCGCGTTTTTTACGAACCAGACGCCGAGACGCCCGTCGAGCGGCCGTATTGCTTTGTTTATTTCATCAGCATCCATAACCAGACTGAGGAGTCGGTGACCATCAAAGGGCGCAAGTGGGTCGTCACTAATAATCGCGGTGAGGTTATGGTTGTCGAGGGAGATGGCGTCGTGGGTCAGCATCCCACGATCGAGCCGGGCGGCCGATTCAGCTACAACAGCTATCACCTGCTCGACACTCACGCTGCCATCGCCGAGGGAAGTTATATAGGCATGGATGCCAAGGGGAGGAAAGTTCTCGTCCGCATTCCGCCGTTCAAAATGGTGGTGGAAAAACCCGGGCTATGACTGGCGAAAAGTTATCCGCCCTTTGCTCAGGTCATATGGAGTGATCTCGACATTAACTTTGTCACCCACACTGATACGAATGAAATTCTTCCTCATCTTTCCCGAAATATGGGCGAGGATTTCATGCCCATTGGGCAAAGCCACGCGGAACATCGTCCCAGGCAGCACCTGGGTGACTGTCCCTTGCAATTCGATCGGTTCTTCTTTAGGCACTTTTGACCAATTAACCCGGACCATTCAATGTCGCCTCGGGGCCTGCCCGGGGGGAAGCCAGATTTTGCAATTCAATAAGACAGGAAAGCTTTGATGGCAAGTCAATTGCAACTCAGCCGGAACGCCTGGGAAAAAACCCTTGGCTCAAAGTGGTCCACCCCATATAGTGACCGGCCAATCATACTATGAAAAACAGTCCTTTGACCCCATTACTGGTCGGCTGCGCGTTTCTGATCGGATTATTCAGCGTAATCTGCACGGTGCGCTACGCTGTCGCCGTCATGGAAATGCAGAAGCTGCAGCAGGAATATGTGCGCATTACCAACCTGCGCTCCACCGTTCGCGCCTTTGCCAACGAGGCG
>DASWRJ010000237.1:0-2411 GCA_036403255.1 Verrucomicrobiia bacterium | reverse complement strand
GCCGCTTTGCTCCAACAATCCGTAGAGCAGGGGAACGAACTTCGAGGAGAGCGCAAGCTGGCTATCGACCGGATACCAACCTGCCGCCAGAACCATCAAAGTCCCGCGTCCAACGGGCAATTGCATCAAAGCCGGGTCGCCGTTTTCGAACCGCGCCAGCACCCGGGGGTTTTGCATGCCGGTCAAGTCCACTCGGCGATGTTTCCAAAAATGTATCTTAGTAAAGTCGTTGAAGCGCGGATCCGCAAAAGGCGCGAACAGCGGATGCTCGAAATCAATTTCCGACAGCATCGCATATCCGCTCGTCGGCGCTTCTGCTACATCCACGGTGGCGCGTCCGAGAAGTTCGGCCAGTACCGGCCCGGCCGCTTTGGAGCGCAAGACCAGCAAGCCCATATTCCCGCGCTCCACAAAGTCATGCGCAAATTTCACCTGCGCCGCCGCGGCGTCTTCACTTATCAAAGCCAGCCGTGCCGTTTCGATTTCCCTGGGCAGAGCGGAAATATCTGCTGGTAGCATCACGATTTTCACATCCAACCGCCGCGTTTGCTGAAAGGCGCGGTTCACATAATAAAGTGATTGATCCGGATTTTTTTCACTCTCTTTTCCCAGATATAAGAAAGGCACGCGCTCAGGGCGCGGCGTCACCCAATAAACGGAGTTATCAAATTCCTCCTGATCTCCTGTTAACACAAGCTGCTCACCGGTTTGGTTGGTGTTCAGTTTTGGCGCCGTAAAAATCCGGCTCTGCCCGGGCGGCACATACGCGGGCAGTTCGCCGCCGACGTTCTGATTCGCGAGCCGCCAATTCACTCGAAATTGTTCATGTTCTGACTCGGCGGAATTATTCACTCGGATTTTGACGTCGCCTTCCGTCGCTTCGTCACGTTCCGTGACCAATTGCAAACCGGCATTCGTTACGCGCCGCGTTTTGATCGGCACGATCGTCACTTCGAGTCCCGCGGGCCAGTCGTGTCCTTGCAGTCCTTCCAGGTGGCTGCCTTTTTGCAAATCGCTAATCAATACAATCCTGCGATTGTCCGTTCGCGCCTCACGCGAGTCCTGCAACATCTCCGAGGCTTGAATGAGGGCATTACCGAGTTGCGTGGAGTTCCAGCCGGGCTCAAGGGTTTCCAGCCGTTGCCGCGCCATGGCTGTGCGCTCAGGCGGCGTGAAGCGCGACCAATCGTCGAAACTCCACATCGTTCGGATCTCTCGATCAAAGGTGATCAGGGCCACGCGATCTGCCGGTGTCGAGCGGCGCACGATATTTTCCGCTTCATTTCGCGCTTCCGCCCAAAGCCCCGCGCGCCGCATGCTCGCACTGGTGTCCAGCAACACAATCGTGCGCATTCCCTGGCCTGACTTTGGGTCAGGCGAGATTGGCTTTTGAATGAATGGCCTCGCAAAACCCGCCGCCAGCAGCAATATCACCAGACAGCGCAAAAGCAGGAGCAAAAGATTCTCCAATCGGCTGCGCCTTGTTACCCTCGGTGGACTCGGCTGCAGAAACATGAGCGAGCTGAATGGAATCTTTTCCTTCGACGGGCGCCGAATAAGGTGAAAGACAATCGGCAGGCCTATCGCCAATCCTCCGAGCAAAAACATGGGTGCAAGAAAACTCATTTTACCTCAGCCGTTTCGATCCTTTGCCCCATTCCATGCGCGCGCGCAATAAGTCAAACAGCGCCAGTTCCAGTGGGCGTTCGGTATTAAATACTTCGTAGGCGATGCCCAGCTTTTCACACATCTTGCGCACCGCGGTTTGATGCGCTTCCAATTTTTTCATGTATTCGAGCCGCGCCACTGCCGGGTCGATGTACAGGTCCTTGTCATTCTCCATGTCCCGATACAGCGCCGAATTGTCGAATGTGAAATTGACCTCGGCCGGATCGAGCAGATGAAACAGCATCATCTCATGTCCGCACGCGCGAATATTTCCCAAACTTTTTTCGAGCGTGTCAATTGGCGCCAGCAGATCCGAGATCAGCACCATCAGCCCGCGCCGCGTCACCAAATCCACAATGCGTTTCAATGGCTGGCTCAAATCAGTCGATGCTCCCTCCGCCGCGCGTTCCAGCGCCACCATCAGATTGCGTAAATGGCCCGGACGATTTCGCGCGGGCCGATACTCGCGCACCTTTTCATCAAACGTGAGCAACCCCACAGCATCACCTTGCTTGGAAAGAAAATGGGCCAGCGTGGCTGCCAGTGTATTGCCGTATTGCGCCTTGGTATAACCTATCGTCCCGTAATCCATGGAACGGCTATTATCGACCAGCAGGTAGCAGCGCAGGTTCGTTTCGTCCTCAAATTTCTTGATATAATAACGATCAGTCCTGGCATAGAGCCGCCAATCCAAATAGCGTGGATCATCCCCGGGGCTGTATTGCCTGTATTCGGTGAACTCG
>DASWRJ010000236.1:0-5972 GCA_036403255.1 Verrucomicrobiia bacterium | reverse complement strand
CTCACGGCTATAGCCATAGACACTGCTGGGCTGCGCGCGACATCGGCAACAGTCAGCGTAAGCGCCAGCTACCCTTCAGCCCTCACTGTGAATGATGTGACGGTAGTGGAGGGCAACAGCGGAACGACGAACGCCGTGTTCACGATTAGCCTGGACAGTCCAAGCTGCCGGACGGTGCTTGTACAAGTAGCTACAGTGGATGGAACTGCCACGGCAGGTTCGGATTATCAGGCATTGCAAAACAATCTGGTGTTCCAACCCGGAGAAGTGCAGAAGCAAGTGGCCATAGTTGTCTTTGGCGACACCATCGTCGAGCCTGATGAGACCTTTTACCTGTGCTTCTCCAATGTGGTGAATGCCACCTTGAGCAGAAGCTGTGGCCTGGGAACGATCATTAATGATGACAGCAATCCTCAGCCGCCAACGGTGGTAATCACCACGCCGCGCGATGCCGCGGTATTTTACACGCCGCCGGGAATAATTCCGATTTGCGCGGAGGCTCACGATCCAGATGGGTTTGTGACCAACGTCGATTTCTTTGCAGGCAACACCTTCATTGGCCGCAGTCCGTTAGCGCCGTACTGCGTCAGTTGGACCAACAACGTAACAGGCGCGTTCGTCTTGACTGCCATTGCCACTGACAACTCAGGCCTGCGCGGCACATCAGCCCCAGTCCATATTACAATCAAAACGTGTGGGCCGCTTACTGCCACGCCACTAACGAATCAAACGCGCTGCGTTTGCGAAGTCGTTACGTTCAGCACCATTATCTCAAGCGCGGATCCTGTGAGCGTCGTATGGCGCGCCAATGGCAACGTTATCGCCGGTGCCACTAGCAACGTGCTTACCCTATATAGCCTTAAACCTGGCGATGCCGGCCTTTACACCGTCGAGATCACCAGCCCGTGTCATAGCCTGACGAACAGCGCGGTGCTGAATCTCAACGGGCAGGGATTGCAAAGCCCGGCGCAATTCACAAACTCGGCGCGCATCGTGATTGGCGAAGGCGAGGCCCAGCCGTATCCATCGACGATCGATGTGGGCTGTGTTCCGGGCGTACTGAAAAAAATAACCGTGTCGGTCTCGGGTCTGAGTCACACATTTCCTGGAGACATTGACATGCTTCTCCTCAGCCCGAATGGCAAAGCAATTAAGATTATGTCTGACGTGCTCGATTTCGCGGGCATTGTCGATCCCGCCGTGAACGTAGATCTCACATTCAGCGATGAGGCCACCAATTATTTGCCCGCGTCCGACGGCGACTTAGTTTCCGGCACGTATAAGCCGACAGATTACGGTCCCTGGTTTGACGACAGGTTTACGCTGCCCGCAGGCGTCACGTTTGTGACGAATCTCGCCGACTTGGCCGGAATTATTCCGAACGGCCGGTGGGGACTTTACATTGTGGATGACCAGACCCTGGACACCGGAGACATCGCTCGCGGCTGGAGCATGAACATGGTCTGGGATGATAGCGCCCCACTGCTTACCGGGCCGAGAATGCTGGGCAGCGACTTGCAATTCACCTGCATCAGCCACTCGAACCGCACGCATGTGCTCGAAGGGTCATTGGATTTAATTAACTGGGCGCCGCTGAGCACGAATGTGATGACAGACGCGAGCATGAGCTTTTCCGTGCCGCGGCACACCGGGCAACCGTATTGTTTTTACCGGATGGTCCGCTGCCCGTGCATATCGCCCGCTTGCTATAACTGCTCGGCCCGCCTAAGCGCACCGGCCATGATGCAGGAGGGATATTTCCAAATCCAACTGAGCAGTGCGCCCGGCAAAACGCACGTGATCGAGTCGTCACCGGATTTGGAACATTGGTCTGCCGTGCAGACAAATACCATGACGGCGGAAACGATGATGATTCATTGCCCAATGGGAAAGGGCGCGAGCCAGCAATTTTTCCGGGCGATCCGTTGTCCGTAGTGTTCTCGAAAGAGCGGATACTAACTCTGGGATTCGCTAAGTGTCACTGGGACCACCGGCCAATTCAGTCTCAGGTTCAGCGAGTTGCCTGGGCTTCACGGGGCCTGAGTGCATTTCGATTCGGCTTAGTTCCACTTTGAGATAATGAAGCACTACCGGCGCGAGGATCATACCGGGCACGCCCATGAGCCGCTCGCCGACCACCAATCCGAGCAGCGTCAGCCAAACTGGATTTTTAATGCGGGAGCCGATAATTTTGCTGTTCAGGAAGTATTCCAGTTTGTGCACCACTACCAAAAAGACAACCGCGGCCACGGCCAAATGGGGAGAGACCGTGAACGCCATGCCTACGATTAAAAAATTACTGATGAGATTGCCGATGATGGGCAGGAATCCGCAGAGAAAGGTAATCACCACAAATATCCACGCATTCGGCATTTGCACAGCCACCAGGAAGATTGACGTCAGCACCGTATTGATGCAGGAGATGACCAATTGCGCGCCCAGCACCAGCTCGAAACTGAGATAAAACGCGCGAAACCGCTTTTGTATTTCGTCGCAGAGCAAGGCATAAAAACTTCTTCTTGCGCCCGGATGATCGTCCAAATCAAGGCGCGCATTGCTGAAGAGGCTGATGGCCACCACCAGTCCAATCACCATTAGGATGACATGCCGGGTGAATTCGCGGGCGGCGATGGTAATTTCTTTCGATTCCTTATTTACTGTTTCCTTGATTTTGGTTTTGAGGGTTTCCGCGTCGGAGAACGGGAGCGTGATGTGGTGGGCATTGGCGTAATCGATCATATCGGGCAGGGCCTTCTCGTAAATTCGCGGCAACGCCTGGTAGGCATGGCGAATGAAAATACCCGAGCCATAGCCGAGACCCGCTAAAAGCACCAAAAATAAAACAACCGCAGCCCATTTTTTGCCTAAAAAGAGGAATTTGCGCAGGGCGAAAACCCCAAACAGAACGGTGATGATCAAAATGCCGAGGTGGAGGGCGGCGGCAAAAACGAAGAGCAACAGCAGCAGAATGTAAGAGATGCGTTCCAGACGGTTTGTGTCCACATGCAATGGATGCCATGAATGGCGCGGATCAACAAGTTTTTAGGAGCTTACCCCATCGCCAGAGGGCGCGCGTCAGTTTTAACGTGCAACGGGAGAATCTGCGGAAAGGAACGAGTTATGCCTGTATATAAACACTACCAGGAACTGAAAAAGTCCGAGCACCTCGAGCACCCGGAACGGATCGGCGCCTGCCTGACGTGCCAATATTGGGATGCGGAAGGACCGAGGACGGACGCGCAAGCCCCGGCCGATGCGCTCTGCATGCATCCTGCGCTGCAGAAATTTCAGCTTATCACCAGCGGGGGGAGCGGTTGCAATGGCTGGGAAAAATTCTCGAACGTGACCGAAGAGGCGGAAGCATTTGCGCATCTGGGAGAGGATTGATACGACGAGTGGGGAGACGTGACGTTTTCAGGTGCAAACTTTTAGCCTGAATCAGCTTGAATCAGCTTGAACGGGTTTCGGATTGCCGTTGGCCAGGAGGTGAAAGGTGAAAGCTGAGAAGTGAGAGAGGAAAGGCGCAAAGAAAAGCAAATTGCCGAGTGCAGAATCGACGGTTCCTTAAGAAATCCCACTTTTCTGTTTTAAAGGAAACGAACATTAACAATTGCCCAAGCCGAAGGCTGGCGGCCAATGGGCATTCCTGAACGCTCGAAAGCGGTAGGACTGGCGCACTCGACAAGCTGGCGCGCATTCCTCAGGCGGCGATTTTGGCGCTGATGGGTCCCTCAGGGTTGGGGCACTTGCTGGACGCGGTAAAATCGGCGCGAGGCCGGGTAGTTTGTGACCGTGTAGTTCAAATAGTAAGAACTGGCGGTATTGGTCGCGAGGGGAGACCAAGTGGGCAAATTAGTGGCGTTTTGAAGAACGTATCTGCTTCCAGGTATGGTATCGACGTTTAGGCTGAATTGACTTGCTGATACGCGCGTGGGCGGATGCAAGCGGAGCGGCAGGTCGCCGTTAATTCGGATGAGCGAACCCGCGGAGGTGCCGAAACTATCTCTAAAACTGGCGAGAATCTTGCCGTTCGGGAGTAGTGCGGCCGCAGTAAAATCATAAGAGTTGGTCACGTAGGAAGTGCCAGTGAGAATTGAATTCAGAAAGGCCATGGTGTTGCCCGGCTCGAAAGCGAGATCCAGTGAGCCATCGGGGAACAACCGAGCGAAACCGGATCGATTGGTCCCATTCACGGAAGTAAAGCTGCCAAAGATTACAATTTTGCCGTCAGCTTGAGGCAACATTTTTTGCACCAACGCGCTGGAGTTAAGAGCAGGGGTAAACGCAGGGTCGATAGTGCCATTTGCAAGAAGCCGCAATAAACGCGTAACGCCAGAGGCCTGGTACATCCCGGCGAGAATTTTTCCATCCGGCTCGAGGGCCAGACTATAAAAGGAATAGGGCAAATCAAATTCGGCGAGGAAAAATCCATCTGCTGTATATCGTTTCAAGACGTTGCCATAGCCTACCAGAATGGTGCCGCCGGGTTCCCTTAGCAAATACTGCGTGTAAGCGCTGCTGGCGGCAAAGGAGTTGAAAGTTGGATCCAGGGTGCCATCGTTATTCAGCCGCACCACGTTCGTTTCTTGTTCAAAACAAAGGATCTTTCCGTCCGGCAAAGCAATGAACGGTTTAGCAAACTGACCACGCGCGGCAAAAGTGGTGTCGAGCGTGCCATCGGAGTTGAGCCGGGCGAAGGTATAGTTATTTCCGATTAAAATTTTTCCGTCGCTCTGTAGCTGCATTGTAGTAACGGAATAAAAAATAGGCCATGGTACGTTGGGTTGGAAAGTGGTGTCGAGAGAGCCATCAGGATGAAGACGGGCCAGATTCGTCACGAGTTGATTGTTCAAATAATTGAAATATCCCCCAACGAGAATGTTGGTGTCGGGTTGCACGACAAGTTCATAAATCGTGCTGAAGCCACCAAAACGGACTGGGAAAGCGGTGTCGCGCGCACCGGGGCGCTCATTATCGAGGATTTGCAGCGGCACATTGGCCGAGCCGCTCAGGACAGTGTTGGCGCTGGGATTGGAAAAAATCAGGTTCAAGGTCTCATCTTGTTCGGCCAGATCATCATCCAGAATTGATAGAACAATTTCTTTTGTAATTTCCAGAGGGCCAAAACTCACCGTGCCGTTGGCAGGCAAATAATCGGTTCCTGGAGTGGCGGTCCCGGGGACGGTGGCGAAGTTCACGGTTGAAACGCCTCGTGTATTGCCCACGCGTTTCAGGTGATAAACCAAATCGGTCTGCGATTCTGCAAAAAAGAAAGGCGAGCTGTAAACCTGGTCCAATTCAATCCCGCTCTGATTGACGCTGTCGAGGAAGACACGCAAGAAGCTTGAGTAATATCCATTATTATAGGCATCGGGCGAGTAGAGGCTGCTGCCGGCCATGATAAGCTCGCCATTTGCCTGAAGCGCAACGGCATTAACAACACCATAATTGTAATACGGGGAGAAATTCTTCCCACCATAAAAAGTGTGGTCCAGCGAGCCATCGGAGTTGAGGCGCACCACGTCTGGCCGATCAAAGCCATCGACTGTTGAAAACTCGCCGCCAACAATCAGTTTCCCGTCCGATTGCAGGAGCAGGCTGCCGACCAAAGCCGTTGAATATCCATTGCTGATTACGCCGGGAATAAAGGTCGTGTCCAAAGTCCCATTTGTATTTAACCGGGCAACATAGGATCGCGGGAGCTGAGCGTTGGTTGTGAATTCTCCGCCAATAATGATTTTGCCATCTGGTTGCAAAACGGCAGCACGGATCTCGTTATTTGGAACAGCGCCCGGATCGAAGGTTGTGTCCAGTGAGCCGTCGTCATTGATTCGGGCGACGTAATTTCTCGGGATCAAATTATAGCTTAAGAAGCGACCGGCAATTATAATTCGGCCATCCGGCTGCCGGAGGAGCACGCGAACCCGGTCGTTTGCACCGCTGCCCACATTAAAAGAAGGATCCAGCGAACC
>DASWRJ010000235.1:0-3440 GCA_036403255.1 Verrucomicrobiia bacterium | reverse complement strand
GTGGAAGTTGCACCATGCAAACCACAGTTACCGGTCCCGGCACGCTGACGTTCTGGTGGAAAGTTTCGTCCGAGACCAACAATGACACCTTGCGCTTCCTTGTGGGCGGTACAGAAGTCGTCCGGATTTCTGGCGAGGTCGGCTGGGAGCAGCGGACTTACGCGATCCCCGCCGGCAGTCAAACCTTGGCCTGGACCTATAAAAAGAATAGTAATGGCATCATTGGCGGCCAGGACAAAGCCTGGGTCGATCAGGTCTTTTTCAGCACGAATGGCTTGGGCGGTTTTGGTTTGGATGGTGCCGGCGGTACTGCGCCCAACCAGATTACCGCAAAGGTTAGTTTTTCGGGCAATCTGGTGGACCTCAGTTGGGAAGCCGATCCCACCAAGGTTTACACAGTTCTATATAAAGAAGACCTCTCCAGCCCGGATTGGGCCATTCTCGACGGCGAAATTCTGCTCCAATGGACTATTATTGGCGGCGACATCCTTGTGCCGGGTTCCGTCACCGCAACTATTGAAGATATCATTGGAAATCAGTCCCGTTTTTACCTTATACTTGAATACGATCCTAACGTAATTTATCTCGATCCATCCATTACTCCGGACGTTGAGCAGCCCTGAGCATTAAATGAGCAAAAAATCCTTGGTTTGGGGCTTCGTTCTAGGGCAGCTTTTCATCGGGCGCGTTTTCTCAGCCACAATCTCCCTGGATGTTCCAGCTCAGTCGCGATTGGCGCAATTTGTTAAGACAAACCACTCCGCTCAAAAGCTCTACAGGCCCATTCAACGTGAAGCGGATGCCAGTCTCAATCAGAGCGGTCATCCAGTCGAGCGCATCTCCTCCTCCGGTCTGCTCGCTGCTGACGCTCGAAAAATCGAGACATTGAAAAGTCTGAAAGACATGCCGCGCCTCCAGGCCCTTGGCTACGCTTACGCGGTCACAGGAGAAAAGCGTTACTCCGCAACTGCGCGCCGAATCATTCTAAACTGGGTGGAACACAACCAACCCACCGGCCATCCTATTGATGAAACAAAACTCGAACCTCTGCTTGAATGCTGCGAATTGACCCGAAACGCGTTCAGCGCGGAAGAACGCTCCCGGCTCGATGACTGGCTTCGCCAGATCGCTCGAGTCCAAATGGAAAACCTCAAACCCCATTCCAGTTCCTCCAGGAACAATTGGAACAGTCATCGCTTAAAAATTGTCGGACTGATCGGATTTTTACTCAATGACCAGCAATTAATCGACTGGACCGTGGCTGGTTTCAACCGTCAGATTGAGACCAACCTTCAGGCGGACGGCAGCAGCTTCGATTTCCACGAACGCGATGCCCTTCACTACCATTGCTACGACCTGGAGCCATTGCTGCGCCTGGCCCTCGCGGCAAAATTGAATGGCATTGATCTCTATGCCTACACCTCGACAAATGGCGCCAGTCTCGGCAAATCCGTTGATTTCCTGATTCCTTATTGCTCAGGGGAAAAAACTCACGCTGAATTCGTCCACTCCAAGGTCAAATTTGACCATGAGCGCGCTGAAGCAGGCGAAGAAGCTTTCAAAACCGGAGCACCCTTTCAACCGCGCTCGGCTGCCAGGGTGTTTGAATTAGCCGTGTTTTTTGACGATAAGTACCTGAATATGGCTGAGCGCCTGGGCGGAAAGCCTGGAAATGAGCTTTTTAGCTGGCAGGCGCTCTTGAACCAAATTCGAAAAGAACGCGCATGACCTTAAAACAAAATTGTTTTCTTAGCCCACTCGTGACCACATCCCGTCTCGTCAAAACTCAACTCCGAATGCAGGTTGGCAAATCCAGCCCCCTCAGGCTCCCGGTCGTCCTGTTTATCATAATAATGACTGGCCTCAACTTGCAGGCTGTGGATCCGATCACCAATGCACCGGGTTGGCTGACTCAACCCTTGTCTTTGCCGGAAGCGTTGAATATCGCTCTTTCGCGGAACTCCACCCTGCTCAAAGCGCAGAGCGACTTGGAAGCCGCTCGCGGTGTTAGCATTCAGACTAAAGCCATTGCCTTGCCAAAAGTGCGCGGCTCTGGCCGATACGCTCATGATGAAGCGGTCGAACGCTCGATATTTGGTAATTTCAAAACTCCTCAAGACCAATGGCAAGGAGATGTTCGTATCACGCAATCCATATACGAAGGAGGACGCATCCGCTCTTCCATTCGTACGGCTAAGTTGACCATTGAACAGGCCACTTTGCGCTATGCCAATGCCGTCGCAGATGTGTTGCTTGATGTGCGCACCGCCTACTACAACATTCTTGAAGCTCAACAGCGCATCACCGTCCAGGAAGCTTCCGTCCGGTTGCTCAGCGAAGAGTTCACCAACACGACAAAACGTTTTGACGCGGGCACAGTCCCGCGGTTCGACGTGCTGCGCGCCGAGGTGGAAGTCGCCAATGCCCGCCCGCGGCTAATCCGCGCTAATAACGACTATCGTGTCGCCAAAAATAATCTTGCCGTGGCTCTCGGGTTCAATCTGCCGAGGAATATTGGCCAGGAGATTCCATTGACGCTCACGGATAAATTGGAAGCCGAACCCTATCCGCTTGAACTTTCCAACGCTATCGCGGAAGCCATCAAAAACCGGCCCGAATTGGGAGTGGCGCGAGCTGAAGAAGCTTTGCGGAGCGAGCAGATCGTGCGCGCCAAAGCTGGCTACAAACCAAGTGTGCAAGTCTTTGGTGGCTATGGCGGACGCAACGCCACATTTGTCGATGACTTCTTTCAAGACGTCTCCGGTGCGATTGGAGGCATTGAATTGTCCTGGGATTTCTTTGATGGCAATCTGACCCGCGGTCGCGTCATCGAAGCCAAGGCCCTTCGTGAGCGCGCCCATTATGACACCGAAGACCTCGCCCGCCGCATCGAATTGGAAGTGCGCACCTCCTTTTCAGAATTCATTCAGGCCAGTGAAGTTCTCGAATCGCAAAAGAAAGTTCAGGAGCAAGCCGAGGAATCCCTGCGGCTGGCTATCGCACGCTATGATGCCGGCACCGGCACGCAACTCGACGTGCTCAACGCCCAAACCTCATTGACTGAAGCGCGCACCACTCAAATCCAAGCCCTGCGCGATTACGATGTCGCCCGTGCCCGGCTCCGTCGCGCCATTGGTGAGGACGTGGCCCAATTGCCGGCCACGAAGCCTGCCAGGGTCAACTCCGCAAAATGATTTCTGCCCCATACATCAAGCATTTGAGTGCAGCCTTGTTGCTTCTCAGCTTGGTGTTTGGGGAAACGTTTTCCGCGCGCGCTGATGAGTTCGATGGTTTGCGTCTGAAATGGCGCAATATGCTCACCATGGGCACTAACGCGAACTCAACCGATACTAATTACGCGCCCTGGATTTCCGCAGTCAGTTCAGTTGCCCAAAGCAAATGGGCTTCCATGAATACCAACATCTCCAGAACTTATCTCT
>DASWRJ010000234.1:0-8634 GCA_036403255.1 Verrucomicrobiia bacterium | reverse complement strand
GAAAATCGGGGAGCCAAAATGGATTCAGATGAGTGAGCGGATAGCGGAAATCATGCTGAAAGAAAAGCAGTTGAATGCCAATGTCGATTTCTATTCAGCGACGGTTTATTACTCGCTCGGAATTCCGACTGATTTATTCACGCCGGTATTTGCCATTGCCCGCACCGCCGGCTGGACCGCGCATGTTTTGGAGCAATTGGCCGACAATCGACTCATCCGGCCGCAGAGTCTTTATACAGGACCGGTGGGCCTTAAAGTGGTTCCGCTGGAGCAACGGTAATCCCTAAATCTCTGCAAAGCCTGATTTCCATCCACAAATTTCGGACATTTAGCCCATGAACATTCACGAGTACCAAGCGAAACAATTGCTGGCGCAGTATGGAGTGGCCGTGCCCCCGGGTGAAATTTGCGAGACTCCAGAAGCCGCCAAAGCGATTGCCACGAAGCTATTTCAAAATGGCCCTGGTGTGGTGGTGGTGAAATCGCAAATCCACGCCGGTGGTCGTGGCAAAGGGACCTTTAAGTCCGGCTTTCAAGGCGGAGTTAAACTTTGCAAATCGGCTGATGAAGTTTTCGAAAAAGCTAAGGCCATGCTGGGCCAGGTTCTGGTAACCAAACAAACCGGGCCAGAAGGGCGGCTCGTAAGAAAACTACTCGTCGCCGCCGCGCCTGAAATTAAAAAAGAGCTTTATTTGGCAGTGCTCCTGGATAGAGCAAAGTCACGTCCGCTCATCATGGCCAGCACCGAAGGCGGAGTGGACATCGAGGAAGTTGCGGAAAAGACGCCCGAGAAAATTGTCAAAGAATGGATCGATCCGGCGGTTGGGATAATGCCATACCAGGCGCGCAAATTGGCAGCGGCTCTTGGCCTAAAGGGAGACGTGTTCAATCCGGCCGTAAAACTTCTGACCGGCGTCTATAAAACGTGGTGGGAATGCGATGCCTCAATGGTGGAAATCAATCCATTGTGCATTGTCAAAGGAACAGATGGAAAAGATTCGATCATGGCCGTCGATGCCAAAATCGGGTTGGATGACAATGCCCTGTATCGACATCCAGACATTCAGGGCATGCGAGATTTGGGAGAGGAAGCTCCACTGGAAATTGAAGCGAGCAAGCACAATTTGAATTATATCAAGCTGGATGGAAGTATTGCGTGCCTCGTAAATGGCGCCGGCCTGGCCATGGCCACCATGGATATCATTCAACATTTTGGCGGCATGCCCGCGAACTTTTTAGATGTAGGCGGTGGCGCGAGCAAGGAACAAGTTACGGCCGCTTTTAAAATCATTTTGAGCGATCCGCACGTGAAAGGGATCCTGGTAAATATTTTTGGCGGCATTATGGATTGCAATGTCATCGCCACGGGAATTGTGGCTGCTGTGAAGGAAACCGGTTTGAAGCTCCCCCTGGTGGTCAGGTTGGAGGGTAACAATGTTCAGGCCGGCAAACAGACTTTGCGGGATTCCGGCTTGACCATTATCACGGGCGATTCAATGGCGGATGCTGCCAAAAGGGCGGTGCAAGCCACAGCCGCTTAAAATTTAGAACTTAATTCAATGGCAATTCTTGTTACTCCACAAACAAAGGTCCTCGTTCAAGGGATTACCGGCAGCTTCGGTGCGCGTCATACACAATTAAGTTTAGGCTACGGCACGCAAATCGTTGCTGGCGTCACACCCAGCAAGGGTGGGCAGAGTTTCGAGAGCAAGGTTCCTATTTTTGATACAGTCTCTGAAGCGGTAAGCGCGACAGGAGCAACCGCCTCGGCCATTTTTGTGCCGCCACCTTTTGCGGGCGATGCCATTTTGGAAGCGGTGGATGCGGGGCTTGAATTGGTTGTGTGCATTACGGAAGGCATTCCCGTAAATGATATGATCAAAGTGAAGCGCGCCATGGAAGGTAAAAGGACGCGCTTAATCGGACCGAATTGCCCCGGTGTAGTGACACCGGGAGAAGGGAAAGAATCGCATGGCGGATGCCGTATTGGCATCGCGCCGGGATATATCCATAAGAAAGGTCATATCGGCGTTGTTTCCCGAAGCGGCACTTTGACTTATGAGGCTGTTTGGCAACTCACTTGCCGCGGGGCTGGCCAAAGCACCTGCGTCGGCATTGGCGGCGATCCGGTCAATGGCACATCGCACCTTGATGTGATCAAAATGTTTATGGATGACCCGGATACACACGGGATTATCATGATTGGTGAGATTGGCGGCAGCGCGGAGGAAGAAGCAGCCGAATGGATCCGCAAAAACGGGAAAAAGCCCGTAGCCGGCTTTATCGCCGGCGCCACCGCTCCGCCGGGGCGGCGAATGGGGCATGCCGGCGCGATCGTAAGCGGCGGAAAAGGAACTGCAGCCGCAAAAATTGAAGCATTCAAAGCTGCCGGTATTGGCGTGGCAGTTACTCCATCCGACATGGCGGATACGCTCTTGAAGATGATGTAAAAGGTTCAGACGGGGACTGACGGCGGAGAAGGCGGAGCAAGTGTTGCTGAATTTGGTATTTCCAATCCAAACACCTGCTGATATGCGACTGCCAACGCGCCGAAGCTGATCGGCATGATAAAAAAAGCGCCGACGTAACAAAGGACCATGCCCACCAGCCCCAAAAGGAAGTTAATCATCACCAACCCAAGCACGGGCCAAAAATTCGCGAACACGGCCCGCACACTCGTTTTGACTGCATTCAAACCGGATAATCTTTTCTCGATTATCAATGGGTAGGTGAAAATAAAGAGTACGCCAACCAGGATGGAAATGAGCATAACGATGAACACAAATGCGGCCATGGGGACAAAAAACGTAAGCAAGACCTGCCCATTCGGTGGCCGATTGCCATTCTGCTGAGCCAATCGAACCATTCCCAGCATGAACGCAATACTGGCAGGAATGATTAGAATCATGATAGGTAACAATTGCAGCAGCGTGGCAATTAAGCTTTCTACGAAATAATCAAAGCCTTTGAACAAAGTGCTAAACTCAGGAGCCTGGCCGCGCATGCGTTGAAACAGCGTTAGATATATTCCACACATCATCGGGCCCATGATAATCCCCAGTGGGACCAAGCTTCCTATCAGAATTCCCACCACTGTGATCCCAACGAAGGACCAGTATTGACCTTTAATAAGGTCAAAGCCCTGCTTGAAACATTCGATAGGGCGCACGGCATTGCGCTTAAATCCGACGAGTTCGTTGGCCATAGTTAATCCTACGGCAAGGCTTTCAAATTCGGGAGCCGCCGTGCGTCGAGGATAGGCATCCACAAAACCCGGTCAAGCGGCTTCAGGAATTGGTTTTAGTGATGAACCGTTTATCGAGTTGCTGGCCGCACTTTTTGAAATCAATCAGCAGATATCCTCGCGTTTCCCGCCCGAACCGGTCATTTATGCTTTGCGGGCCAGGGAATATCTGTATTCAATAGAGCCACAACATGATCACTACACCCGCCACCCCTGCGTCTGCGGCCCAAACGAGCCTGCTCTTGCCCTGGTGGAAACATCTTACTCGTTATCATTGGTTTGTGATTATTGTGGCGTCGCTCGGCTGGCTCTTCGATTGCCTGGATCAACAGCTTTTCAATATTGCCCGACCCTTCGCTATGAAGGAATTGCTCGGAGCGGTCAACCCCAAGCTCTATGGAGAATACGGCGGCTATGCTACTTCCATCTTCCTGATTGGCTGGGCCACCGGCGGTCTGACCTTTGGCGTGCTGGGTGACCGGCTCGGCCGAGCAAAGACCATGATGTTGACGATTCTGATTTATTCCATCTGCACTGGATTAAGCGCTCTTTCACAGGGTTTTTGGGATTTCGCGTTTTACCGGTTTATTACCGGGCTAGGCGTGGGTGGAGAGTTTGCCGTTGGCGTGGCGTTGGTGGCCGAAACAGTTCCCGCGATCGCTCGACCACACGCGCTGGGGCTCCTGCAGGCGCTCTCGGCAGTGGGCAATTGTTCAGCCGCCCTGATCAGCATTTTTATGGGGCATCTCGAACAGACAGGCGCTGGCGGAAACATGATGGGCTGGTCCGCTTGGCGGTGGATGTTCTTGATTGGAGCGATCCCGGCGGTGCTGGTGTTTTTCCTGCAACGAAAGCTCAAAGAGCCAGAGGCCTGGGTGAAAATGAAAAACTCCAGCCGAACATCGCGCCAGGCTGGTTCTTACGTCGCGCTTTTCAGTAATCCCCGCTGGCGAAAGAATACAATTGTCGGGTTGCTGCTGGCCTGTTCAGGAGTGATTGGCCTGTGGGGAATCGGCTTCTTCAGCCTTGATTTGCAACGGTCCATTTTGGAAAAAACTTTCCGGGCCGAAGGATTATCCGGGTCTAAATTGACGGGCATGCTGATGAAATGGTCCGGCTATGCCTCGATGATGATTCAAATTGGTGCATTCGCCGGCATGTTCCTCTTCAGCAGAGTGGCGCAGAAATTAGGTCGCCGGCCCGCGTTTGCGATCGCGCTGACCCTTGCCTTTTTCAGCACTGCTCTCGTTTTCTGGAAATTGCAGTCTCGTTCCGATTTTTGGATGCTCACCGTCATGGGCTTTTGCCAGCTTTCGTTGTTTGCTGGTTACGCAATTTATTTTCCGGAATTGTTTCCCACCAGCTTGCGCAGCACCGGGACTTCCTTTTGTTACAACGTAGGCCGTTTTCTCGCGGCTGGCGGCCCTACCATGCTCGGATTACTCACTAGCCGGGTTTATGGCAATCAACCTGAACCAATGCGTTACGCCGGCCTGACGATGTGCGGAATTTTTCTTGTGGGGCTGCTCGTGCTGCCATTTGCTCCGGAAACGAAAGGCCAGCCACTGCCCGAAGAAGAAAAAGGTTTCGCGCACTGATGCCTGGGCCCATGGGCATGGTGGTATGGATCTGAAGCTTTTTTCGAACTCCAGCCTCTGCGTCGTCGGCAATCTCAATCGCGACATCAAGACCACACCCTTTAAAGCCGGGAATTGGCTCCTCCGGGATGGCGAGCATTCAGTAGATGGGATTTATGAAACCATCGGCGGCGGTGGCGCAAATAGTGCCGCGATTGCGGCGGGGCTTGGGGCCAAAGTAAACTTTGCGGCGTGCATTGGCAGCGATGGTCTCGGCGCCAGGCTGCAAAAGCGAATGCAGTCAGTCGGGGTAAAATGCTTTTTCAAAAAGAATTCCAGCACTCCTACTGGCAGCACGATCAATCTAGTTTACTCGAGTGGCCAGCGTCACTTTCTAAGCTGCCATCCAAACAACCGGGCGCTGGATTTTGAAAGCATCGATCCACAGGCCCTGGCAGGCGCCTGCCATTTGCTGCGCGCGGATATTTGGTTTTCTGACTCGATGCTGAAAGGCGGCAACAGACGGCTCTTTGAATTGGCCCGGTGCCAGGGTTTGGCCGTTTCGCTCGATTTGAATTGGGACCCGGAATGGGGCAGGGCGCCAGCACGCCTCATCCGCATGCGGAAAAAAGCAGTGCGCGATATCTTGCCACTCGTCGACTTGGCCCATGGGAATATGCGCGAATTATGTGAGTTCGCCGATGCGGCTACGTTGGCCGATGCATTGAAGCGCATCACGCAGTGGGGCGCCGGAGCGGTGGTCGTTCATTTGGGGAGCAAGGGCGCCGGTTATTACAGCGAGGAGAGTAAATTTGTGACCGCACCGTCAATGCGCGTAAAACAGCCACTGATTGCGACCGGGACGGGGGATGTCTTGAGCGTCTGCATGATTCTCCTCCACGAACGTAAGGATTTGGCTATCAAGCAAAAACTTACGACCGCCAATCGCATCGTAGCGGGATATATGTCCGGCTTGGGCCCGTCTTTACCGCCGTTTTAAAGTCAATTTCAGAGATTTTGGCAAGGGCAGGGGACTTTGGGCGGCTGAAAACTGTTCAAAATATTCTTGCAAGAATCGGGAAAACTTGTTTTCATAGTTCCCAGTAACCCATTCAGTATGTCGTATCATACAGCGCTACCCTGCTGCCATTGGTGTATTCTGCGCGCGTATTCCAAGCGCCGAAGCTTTGCTTTTCCCTTAATTACTCTCGTTCAATTTTGGGCCGCGCTAAATCAGAACCCCTAAACCGTAAACTCATATGGAAACGAAAACAAAGAGCCTTCGTTTGGTTAATCGCAAAACAATGCAGCCGAGGGCGCGGCTGCCGCTATGGGGCGCGGTCGTATTGTTGTGCCTTGCTCCAAGCCTTCTGCGCGCTGCTGATTTCGCTACCGCGACTGTCCAGGCATCAGGGGCGAATTGGACGGCCGCGATCTGGACGAACATTGCCAGTGGTGGAGCTGCTGTGGCGCCGGCCGCTGGAAATACATACACCTGCGTTCCGAACGGAACTGCTTTTGCCAACGGTGCAAGTAATACTCGCATCCGCACTCCAACTTCTGGAGGCACAATCGTTTTTCCAGGCGACATTCTGACTCTGAACAGCAACACGGAAATACGATTCAAAACGGGTGCGAACATGGTAATGAATTGGGTGGGTGTCGGTGGAAATCCAGGCTTGGTGTTGAATGGTGGATGTTTGAATGCGGGGGATGGAGCGATCTTTACTAACAATGGCTTAATCCGAGTCGCAGCGCCCTCCGTAATCGATCCGGGCAATCCTACGTTCGGTCCCATTGATACAACGCGAGCTTTTGTGATGAACGCGACCATTTCCGGGAGCGGTTCCTTGACGCTCGAGAGCGCAGGCATCGTGAACCCATTCGATATACGTGGAACAAACAATCCATTCACCGGAGATTGGCTAATTACCGCGGGATACCTCAAGGGCACAGGTTCGAATTCGCTCGGCAGCGGGAATATTGTTATTGGCTATACGAAGACCTTCGGCGGAGCAACCCCGAGTGCCACAAAATTCGAACCGATGTATAACATAAACAATACCAATGCTCTCATATTAACGAATGGGGCTGTGATGGTTCTGCATCAGGCCTGCACATTTGGAACGCTCATAATTAACGGCAACCAAATGGGGCCGGATGTTTTCCCGTATGCGACGCTGGCCAATTATTTTCCCGCCAATTTTGCAACGGGCGGTTCGGGAAGTATTACTGTGCCGTCTTCGGTGGGTGCTCCGATTAATCTGACTGCTGTGCCAACGAACGCGGCCGTGAACCTCTCCTGGACCAGCGGTGATGTAACCGGCACGAATTACGTCATCTCTCGCAGCACAGTTCAGGGAGGCCTTTACACCCGGATCGCCACAAACGCCTCAACCAGTTACGTCGATACAACCGCAGTGAACGGAACGACTTATTATTATCGCGTTCGCGCCCAGGCGCCGCTGGGAGAAAGCTTTTCATCCAATGAAGCTAGCGGCACACCTCTGGCCCCGCCCCTTGCTCCGACTAATTTGCTCACCATCAACGGTGACACGGCCGTGTCTCTTTCCTGGAACGCTTCCGCTACAGCTGCTGGATATAATATTAAGCGCAGCACGACTGCTGGCGGGCCTTACACCACAGTCGGCACGAGCAGCACTCCTAACTTCAATGATACGGGTCTAGTGAATACGACTACCTATTACTACGTGGTGTCGGCTTCAAATGTCGGGGGTGAAAGCGCGAATTCCAGTGAAGCGAGCGCTACTCCGAATGTAGCGCCAACGGGCTTGGCCGCCGTGGCCAGCGGAACGCAAATCTCCCTCACCTGGAACTCCCTGCCGGACGCTTTGACTTATAATGTGAAACGCTCCGGGAACGCCGGCGGACCATTCACAAACCTCGTCACAGGTCTCACCTCGCCAGCTTATGTCGATACCGGCCTGAATACCGGGACAAAATATTTTTATGTTGTTTCCGCAGTCTTCGCGGCTGGCGAAGGCGGAAATTCAACCGTGGCCAGCGCCACAACGGACCTGACAGCGCCGACGGGCCTCACGGCAACCGTCATCTCGAATAATCTTATCTTCCGCGTCAACCTCACTTGGATCGATGCCGAACCGGCCGTAACCACGTTCAAAATCGAGAGAGCGACCGGGCCCGGAGATTTTGCGCAAATTGCCACTACCGGTGCCGGAGTGACTACATTCACTGATTCCACAGTGATGCCGCTTGGCTCCTACACCTATCGCGTGCGCGCCAGCACGGGCACCCAGGACTCACCATATTCGGGGACCGCTTCCGCAAGTATTCAGACCTCGTCGCTGTTCGTAAATTTCACAGCCGCGACAAATAACGGTTCCACTCCTTTTATTACAACGAATATTCCCGGCTATGTATCTGATGTGGGTCTGGTGTTTGGCCTCAGAACGAATGGCCTGACGTACGGCTGGGACGCAGATAATACCGCCAACGGTCGCTTTAGAGCAGACGCGAATACTAATCCGATCAATGCTGATATACGCCTCTCAACGTTTATCCATTTGCAGAAGCAAGTGCCCGGGCGTGTTTGGGAAGCGGCCATCGCGAACGGCGCGTATAAGATTATTGTCGCAGCTTGTGACCCCGGCGGCGCTGTTGATACGACTTATGGAACTGACGCGGAAGGCGTGCTGGTGCTCTACTCGGGTTCACCAATCACCGCCGGACAGGCCTATTTCGGCACGAACACCGTAGCAGTAACTGACGGGCGGCTGACCATCAGTTCCGATCCGCTAGCCGCGAATAACAAAATCGCCTACATGGACATCG
>DASWRJ010000233.1:0-5376 GCA_036403255.1 Verrucomicrobiia bacterium | reverse complement strand
CCTCTATGACGCGAAGCTTGATGGTCAGCCCGTTCTTGCAATCACTGGCCATCATTTCCACGATCTGATCGACACCTTCTCGCAACAGGACGTCGATTTGGATCGTGTCTTTATGGATGTGGCCCTTTACAGCACTCGCGTGATGGGTCCAGAGCACGTAGCCAATGTTACAAATTTGGCCTGCCGTACTGCACTCAGCCGCCGCGGTGTGACCGCGATTAATTTTCCGGTTGATACGCAATATCTGCCCTGCAAGAAGGGTCACCCGTCCGAGCGGAACATTCCCGGTCACAATACGTCCGTTTTTGCCATGCGGTCCGGCTTGCCAGCCGAGGAAGATCTCCAGCGTGCGGCCGATCTTCTCAACAGCAGCCAAAAAATTGTGCTCCTCGCTGGGCGTGGCGCTTTGCACGCCACCGATGAACTACTCGCGCTGGCCGAAAAGTTAGGAGCGCCGATTGTTAAACCATTGCTGGGCAAAGCCTGCGTGCCAGATGAAAATCCATACACCACGGGTGGGATTGGGTTGCTCGGTACCAAACCATCCGAGGAGGCAATCGAATCCTGCGATGCCATTTTCATGATTGGCACTTCGTTTCCATATCTTGAATTTCTGCCCAAGCCCGGCAAAGCGCGAGGTGTGCAGATTGATTTAGACCCCGCTCGCATCGGCTTACGGTATCCCGTCGAAGTCGGCCTCGTGGGCGATACGAAACGCAGCCTGCAGGCACTCCTGCCGTTGCTGAACTACCACGATGACCGGAGTTTTCTCGAGAAGGCGCAGGAGTCCATGAAAGAATGGTGGGAATTGATGGATGAACGTGGCACGCGCGAGGACGTTCCAATGAAACCGCAAGTCGTTGCGCATGAATTGAGCAAGCGCTTGCGTGATGATGCTATTATTTCCTGCGACAGTGGCACCATCGCGACCTGGTTTGCGCGCCATATCCGCATTCGCAAAGGGCAGATGTGTTCGCTCTCGGGCACCCTGGCAACAATGGCCAATGGATTGCCCTACACAATTGCCGCGCAAGTAGCCCACCCCGACCGTCAATGCATCGCTTTCGTCGGAGACGGTGGGTTTTCCATGCTCATGGCGGAATTTGCGACGGCCGTGAAATATCAGCTTCCGATAAAAGTGGTGATCATCAAGAACAACACCTTGGGCCAAATTAAATGGGAGCAAATGGTTTTCCTTGGTAATCCGGAGTATGCCTGCGATTTGCACCCGATCGATTTTGCGGGCTTTGCCCGTTCCTGCGGTGGAATCGGACTCACCATCCAGGATCCGCGCGATTGCGGACCAATTCTGGAAGAAGCGCTGAACTCGCCACTTCCTGTTGTGGTCGAGGCCGTGGTGGATCAATTCGAACCGCCCATGCCGCCCAAGATAAAGCCAAAGCAAGCCGCACATTTTGCGGAATCATTGGCGCGCGGTGAACCCGATCGAATGAAAATCATTTCATCAATCACAAAAGACAAAGTTCGCGAGTTGATTTAATGCGAGAATTGCAGGAGGTTAAAATAGAACGAAAGTTTTTGCAGAAAGGAGAAGTAAAATATGAAAACTCCTACTTCATTTGATGGGCATCCTCTTCATCCCATTCTGGTCTCATTTCCCATCGGCCTTTTGGGATTTTCCATTATTTGCGACATTATTTATATGCTGCATTGGGGCAGCTCCCTGTGGGCAGATGTCGCCCTTTACACTATGGCTGGCGGAATCATTGGCGCAATCATTGCCGCTGTGCCTGGTCTGGTCGATTTGAATTCGATCCGCGATCCGCGCCTCAAGCACATTGGCGTGACACACATGACAGTAAACCTCGTGGCCGTGCTTAGCTTCATCGTGAATTGGCTCCTGCGTTACACGCATTCGGCTAATTATGCCCTCTGTTTTATCCTGTCGTTGATTGGCATTGGATTGATTTCCTTTGGCGGATGGCTGGGCGCAAGCCTAGTCCACCACTTTGGCGTCACAGTGGATGAAGTTCCCGGAAGGCAGAGGTAGTTTTAGTGGAGGATTTATGGCAGAAGAATTAAAAGGAAAAAAGGTCGCCATTCTTGTCGAGAACGGCTTCGAAGAAGTAGAAATGACGAAGCCGCGCAAAGCGTTGCAAGAGGCCGGTGCGGAAACAATCCTCGTTTCGCCAGTTCAGGGCAAAGTCACAGCCTGGGCGGAAACAGATTGGGGCGGGAAGTACGACGTTGACCTGCCCCTGGAAGACGCGCGTCCCGAAGATTTCAACGCCTTGCTGCTGCCGGGCGGTGTGATGAATCCCGACAAGCTGCGCAAGAATTCCAAAGCCGTCGATTTCGTCCGCCATTTTTATGATTCAGGCAAGCCCATCGCGGCCATTTGCCATGGGCCATGGACATTGGTCGAGGCAGATGTCGTCAAAGGTTTGCGGATGACTTCTTATGAATCCATCAAAACGGATCTGAAGAATGCAGGGGCGGAATGGGTGGATGACGAAGTGGTGGTTGATCACGGATTAGTAACTAGTCGTAAGCCAGATGACCTCCCGGTGTTTAATCGGAAAATGCTCGAAGAATTCAAGGAGGGAGTCCACCAACGGGAAAAGGTCTCTGAATTTGCCGGCCGTCAAATGGCAGGGAGTGGAGTGGGTTAATGAAAATATCACTCCCTATTTTACATCGGAGTGGAGCGAAAGCATAACTTATGATTTATTTTTGGTTAATACCCGTGGCGATACTTGGTATCGCCTTTTTTGTGCTTCTGGTGCGCGCAATTGCCCGCCAAAGCACGGCCGGGCCGTCAACTCCTGGACCAGAGGAGAGACATGAATAAACATCAATTCAAGATCATGGATGGGAAAGTTTTCGAAACGTTCGTTCCCGTCGGGGCGTCGCCATTTTCCTGTGAGGGCTCGGTCCGATTTTTTGTTTTGTGGGCGCCCGCGGATGCAGAGGAGAATGCAAATTTTCCCATCAGTTCCAGCGAGGGTTTTGACGAAGAGTAGGGGACGACATGGCCGCTTCTGCTACTGTTTCAGCGCCGCAAGCAAAACCCGCCGCGAATGTAGATGCCGTCAAACTTGGGCGGCGCTTGCAGCAAAAGATCAAGGGCGAGGTGCGTTTTGATGATGCCAGTCGAGCGCTTTGGGCTACGGACGGCTCGAACTATAAGCAAATCCCTATCGGAGTGGTCTTGCCTCGCGATGTCGAGGATGTGCTCGAGACTTTTGCGCTCTGCCGCGAGTTCGGTGCTCCTATAACTTCCCGAGGTGGAGGGACCAGTCTGGCGGGTCAGACGTGCAATGTCGCCGTCATAATTGATTACTCCAAATACATGGATCGCATCCTCGAGATCGATCCCAAACGCAAACTGGCCCGGGTCCAGCCCGGCGTGATCCATGTTCACCTGCACAATGCGGCTGAGAAATATAACCTTACCTTCGGGCCTGATCCCGCGACTCATCGCTGGTGCACGCTGGGCGGGATGATCGGCAATAATTCCTGCGGCGTTCATTCACAGATGGCGGGGCGCACCGCCGATAATATTTACGAACTGGATGTGCTTACTTACAAGGGTGATCGCTTTCGCGTGGGCCACACGCCAGACGCCGAGTTCGCTCAAATAGTGCGAGCCGGTGGGAAGCAGGGTGAGATTTACGCGAATTTAAAACGCCTCGCCAATCGATACAGCCCGCTCGTGCGGGCCCGCTTCCCCCGCATTCCACGTCGCGTATCCGGTTATAACCTGGATGCTCTTTTGCCGGAGGAAAATTTTCATGTTGCCCGAGCGCTTGTCGGTTCCGAAGGGACCTGCGTGGCTGTGCTCGAGGCAACGGTCCAATTAGTCCATTCGCCACCCGCACGCGCATTGCTGGTGCTCGGTTATCATGATGTTTTCAGCGCCGGCGATCATGTTCCGGATGTTGTCGAACAGGCTCCAATTGGGTTGGAAGCGCTCGACGCCAAGTTTATCCGCGATATGCGCAAAAAACATCTGCTCGTGGATCAGGTGAATTTGCTTCCGCCCGGCGGCGGTTTTTTGCTGGCCGAATTTGGCGGCGATACCCCCCTCGAATCGCAAGCCAAAGCCCGCAAAGCCATGCTCGTTTTGGGGCGGCACCCGCACCCACCATCGATGCACCTGTTCACGGATCGCGAGGAACAGGAAAAAATTTGGAAAGTGCGCGAGTCCGGCCTCGGTGCCACCGCTCATATCCCAGGAGAAGAGGAAAACTGGGAAGGTTGGGAAGATTCAGCTGTGCCTCCCGATCAAGTCGGGAATTATCTGCGCGACCTGAAAAAGCTTTACGATAAGTACGATTACGTCGGATCGCTTTACGGACATTTCGGCCAGGGTTGCATTCATACTCGCATTAACTTTGATCTGAAGAGTCACGGGGGCATTGCGAAATTTCGTTCTTTTCTCGATGAGGCCACCGATTTAATTATGCGCCATGGCGGATCCTTCTCCGGCGAGCATGGCGATGGCCAATCGCGCGCCGAGTTCCTGCCCAAAATGTTCGGTCCCGAGTTGATCCAGGCGTTTGAACAATTCAAAGCGATCTGGGATCCCGATTGGAAAATGAATCCGGGCAAGATCGTTCACCCCTATCGCGTGGACGAAAACTTGCGCTACGGACCACAGTACGATCCGCCGGAAGAAGAGACGCATTTCAAATTTCCGCAGGACAACTTCAGTTTTGCCAAGGCCACTGAGCGTTGTGTTGGCGTGGGCGAATGCCGACGGCACGAAGGCGGCACGATGTGCCCGAGTTATATGGCCTTGCACGAGGAGAAACACACGACGCGCGGACGCGCGCACATGCTTTTCGAAATGCTCCAGGGCCAGGTAGTGCATGGCGGTTGGCGCAGCAAAGAGGTCAAGGATTCACTCGACCTCTGCCTCTCCTGCAAGGGTTGCAAAGGCGATTGCCCGGTCCACGTGGACATTGCGACGTACAAGGCTGAGTTTCTCTCGCGTTATTACAAAGGTCACTTGCGTCCGCGCCACGCCTACGCGTTCGGGCTGATTCATCGCTGGGCCCGGCTGGCCAGCATTGCCCCCAGGGTCGCTAATTTTTTTAGTCAGCATCCGTTCACTGCTGGATTTGGCAAATGGCTGCTCGGCATCGCTCCAGAACGTTCGTTGCCCGCTTTTGCGGTGCAGGACTTTAAATCATGGTTCAAAAGGCGGGCGCTCGTGAATGTCGCAATGCCTGCGGTGATTCTTTGGCCGGATACCTTCAATAACTATTTTCATCCTTACATTGCGCAAGCTGCTGTGGAGGTGCTTGAGGACGCCGGGTTCCAGGTGCAGGTGCCCGAGCCGGACATGTGCTGCGGCCGGCCGCTCTATGATTATGGCATGCTGGATAAAGCGGAAAAATATCTCAGCCG
>DASWRJ010000232.1:0-9140 GCA_036403255.1 Verrucomicrobiia bacterium | reverse complement strand
CACGCGCGCTCGTATGGGTCAATTGCGGCACGCTTATGTGGGACGGATTTGTCAGAAATTAGCCGCTAAATGTAAAGCCAAAAGGCGCAAACGCCCACCGGACCAAGGGCGACAAAGGAGCATGGAGGCCTATTGAATTTTAAATGGACCAGCCTGTTAAGGCTTACTTTGCGAGCGCAGTTTCCTTTGAGCAGGATTATTGGTTGACTGCACGATAAAACCGATTGCTGAAACCGCTTGCCTGGGAATCCACCACGTTTGTCATAGCGCTGAAGATGAATGAATTAGTTTGGAGAGGCGACCAATTATTTAGATCGGTGGAAACCTGGACCACGAAATCCTGCCGCCGAAGTGCGGACACTTGAAATTGCGCCTGGCCGTTGGATAAGACAAGCGTAGAAGAGCCGTTTAGCCGGAGCGGCGGCGGCACTGGATTCAGCGCCAATTGCAAGGCATCAAAACCGGGGAGGACGGCTGTTTTTTCAATTTGCACCGCTTGCAGCGCAACTGGATTTAAATTGAGTAATTGCAATATCGTCGGGGCAATCTGCATCGTAGTCACTGGCGTCTTAATCGTTTGCGGGGGCAGGTTGGGATTGGAGACGACTATGGGCACGTTGATATCCTGATCTGTGAATCCACCGTGTTCAGCGAACTTTGTGCTGGCAGTGGTATAAACAACTCCGGGCTTTCCCAGAGCAATGATGTCAGGCACGCGTGAATCCAAAGCAGGGTCGCCAAACATCAACTTTAACTTCTCGCCAAACCAAACATCTTGAATGAAAGCATTGGCCTGGTTGCTCGCGATTAACAAGGTTGCCGCAGCCTGGGCTGTTTTGGTTTGGTCCGCCAGCCAGAGCACTGCCGTATCGTCCTCGGTTGCCTGCGCAACATGCACAATGGATGGATCAATCGGACTTGTCACTACGGCTGGGTTTGCAATGACTGCCTTGGTTGGATCGATCGGTGCCTGGCCGTGTTTGGCCATTAATATTATATACGTGGAGTTAAGTAAATTATTAGTTTCCAGCGCGCGGACGATTGCGCCCAGCGACTGATCTGTGTGATACAAAGCGTTGCTCACCAAAGGCGATGGCGTGGCCGCTCCATCCAAGTACCCGCCCACTGCATAGGTTCCGCTAATAACCACGTTATTCGTATCCCGGTTTTTTTTAAGCTTTTGTGCCACGCTTACGCCCTGGAAATTCATCCCAAAAATAGTCGGCACACCCACGGCGTTACTGCCTGTGTGGTCGAATCCAGCAATCTGGTTCAAAAACCCCTGAAGTTTCATGTCGTCATACCAAATAGTCGCATCTACACTTTTATTGATGCTCAAACCGGGATGAAAAGGATAGTCGGCGGCAATTTCGGGCACCCATAACTCATCCAATCCTTGCCCGGATGGCCCTTGAATTATTTCATCGGTAAGATGTTTATCAAACCAGGAAGTCCGGAAGCCAGCCGCCTTGGCAACTTCAAAGACAGTATTCACGCGCAGGTAATTGTGAGGATAGACAATGGCTCCACCTCGGGCTGGATCGCGGGGCAATGCATTCACGTTTAATCCGCCTCCTCCATCCAGCACGAGATTATTCAGATCGACTGATTCATCGAAAATCACCGGAGTCCCTGTCGGTCCAGAAGTTGTGTTGGGCGGCCAAAGCGACCGATCGTAAGAGCGGTCAAAATACACACCGGATGAAAGCGGCGAAGCTCCGGTGAACATTGCGACTAGCCCAGGAAAGGAATCGGCGGGCTTCGGTGTCGAAGCGCTTGTATAATTGTAGCCCGTGCGAACAAGCCTAGCCATGGTTGAGGTCGGGTTGCTTTTTACGAACAACGCAAGATCCACCGCATGCATGCCATCAATACTTAAAACCATGACATGAGGGGCACTGGTGGGATCAGCCGCTCCAGAAAAGGCAGAGATGCTCAACAGTAAAGCCACGAAGAAGAGAATGAGCAGACGGCGCGCATAAAACCTAAATGTATGACTCATATAGTTGGGACACGCGCGGCATTATCAGCTTATGGATCATCGGACCCAGAGTCAAGGAACTTTAGAAGCAAGCGAAAGTCCGAATAGCCAACCAAAAGCATTGTCATTGTGAAGAGGGGGAAAAATGGACCGTTAATGATCAAATGCAGGTAAAGAAGTCAGATAACGGAGCACTTAAGAAAAAGAAATACGGCGGATGTAATCGTCTGGTCGATTTAAACCCACCTCAGGCTTAAAAAAGCAGTGCCCGATACGCCACCCGATTATTTACCCAATTCCTTTTTCACATCCTTCACCATTGGGCCCACTTTTTTCACTGCCTTTTCCAATACTGCCGGAGTCACACTAAAACTTTTTTGACCAATCACGCTTCTCATGGTTACCCCCCAAAAAGCGAGGACAATGTCACACGGGCTTGTCTCATAGGCATTCTGAGATGCATTGCTTTATCGGCAAACCTGAAAGAAGATTTAGCACGAACACCTTCTTCTGAATAAGTTCTGACCCACGCCCGAGGCACCAACGGCATGCGTGCTGCTAATCAAAAAGATTGATTTAGATGGCGATTAAGATTCAAAGCCGTTTTTTGCCACTCCTTTCTGGGGGGGTCTGGCTGGCCGTGGTCATCGCAGGCCTGGCGCTCATGTTTCGTTATCAAAGCAGCGCCGGAACACAAACTAATGCTCCGGCTGTTTGGCCCGTTCAAAGCCACATCTGTGCTTCTTCCAACAAAGCCACGCTGCTAATGATTTTGCATCCGCATTGTCCCTGCTCGCGTGCAAGCGTCCGAGAATTGAATCAGCTCATGGCCAAATGCGAAGGACTGATTGAAGCTCACGTCATTTTTGTAAAGCCCCATGGATTTGCAGAAGGCTGGGAAAAATCGGACCTTTGGAAAGCTGCCGCTAGTATTCCCGGTGTGAGTATACATTGTGATGACGAAGGAAATGAAGCTCGCCTTTTTCAGGCCGCAACTTCTGGTCAGACACTTGTCTACGACAAAAGTGGCAAGTTGTTTTTTAGTGGAGGCGTCACCGCCGGACGCGGGCACTCTGGAGATAATCCGGGTGCCAAGGCGATTTCCACTCTGCTCTCCAATACAAGAACGGACGCCAGCCAAACGCCAGTTTATGGATGTTCTCTCTTTGAATCTGCCGCAACCATCAATCAGAAAAAAACATGCTGCACGAAATAACAGTCCCAACTGCCGGCGACGCCAAAACCACGCGGCGCATGGAGGAACTTTACCATCAACATCGCCAGACTATCTTTCGCAGCATCGATCGGTTATTTGCCATCCTCATGCTCATCCAATGGCTTGCTGGAATTGGAGTCGCGCTGTGGCTTTCACCCCGGACTTGGAATGGACCCGTCAGCCAAACGCATCTTCATGTGTGGGCCGCAATCTTTTTGGGTGGGGTAATCAGTCTTTTTCCCGCCGCGCTCGCCTTGGCGCATCCGGGGCGGGTAATGAACCGCTATGCAATCGCCTTGGGTCAAACTTTAATGTCAGCATTGCTCATCCACCTGACTGGTGGAAGAATCGAAACGCATTTCCACGTCTTTGGGTCCCTGGTCATATTATCGTTTTATCGCGATTGGCGTGTACTCCTTCCCGCCACCATCGTGGTGGCATTGGATCATTATTTGCGTGGAGTTTTCTGGCCGCAGTCGGTTTATGGTGTGCTAGCCGCCGAGCCCTGGCGATGGTTGGAGCATGCTGGATGGGTAGTTTTCGAAGATGTTTTTCTATTTCTTTACTGCGTCCGCGGCCAGCAGGAGATGCGATTTATCGCTCAGCGCACCGCCCAACTAGAAAGCACCAATCAAATCGTCGAGGAAAAAGTTATCCACATCTCGCATGAAATTAATGAGCGCAAAAAAACAGAGATTGCGTTGCAAACCGCCAAAGATGAAGCCGAGCGGGCCAATTCCGCGAAAAGCGAATTTCTCTCACGGATGAGCCACGAATTGCGCACGCCCATGAACGCAATTCTTGGTTTCGCCCAACTGCTGGAGTTGGACAACCTGGCCCCAGCCCAGAAAGAGGGCGTCACTCATATCTTGAAAGGTGGCCGCCATCTTTTAGCCTTAATTAACGAAGTGCTGGATATCGCACGAATAGAATCAGGACGTCTGTCGCTTTCGGCGGAGCCTGTGCGCGTGAAGGAAGTTTTGCGGGAGGCGCTCGATCTGGTGACGCCCTTAGCGGCGCAAAAGAATGTGGAGATTAACAGCCTGGAAATAAACTCTTGTGAACGCTACGTCTTTGCGGATCACCAGCGACTCAAGCAAGTCATACTGAATCTTCTCTCCAACGCCGTGAAATATAATCGCGATGGAGGTTCAGTCACAATCTCCTGCTCCGAAAGTGGTGAAGAAACGGACGTGCCAATTAAAAATCCGAAGGCTGGAGGAGACGTTTTGGCCAAATTACGAATCGAGGTCAAAGACACTGGCCGGGGTATTCACAAAGAATCGTTCCCAAAACTATTTTCTCCATTCGAGAGGCTCGGTGCGGAGAATAGTTCAGTGGAAGGCACCGGGCTGGGCCTGGCGTTGTCGCGGCGGCTGATTGAGGCAATGGGTGGCTCACTTGGGGTCGAAAGTGTGGTTGGAGAAGGAAGCGTTTTTTGGGTGGAATTGGGAGTCGTCGAAGGTCCGGTCGAACGCCACGCCCGTTCGTCAACGCAAAATCTGGCGGATTCAAAGAGTGGGCCAAACTCGGCTCGGAGCATTCTTTACATTGAAGACAATCTTTCTAATTTCAAGCTGGTGGAGCGAATCATTGCCAGGCGACCGGGAGTCACGCTGCAGGCGGCGATGCAGGGCGGGCTGGGCGTAGAATTCGCGCGCAACCACCAACCTGATTTAATTCTACTGGATGTGAATTTGCCGGACATGAACGGACACGAAGTGCTGGCGCTGCTGAAGGCCGATGAACGAACGCGTCATATTCCGGTAATTGTGATCAGCGCCGACGCGATGCAAACGCAAATTGACCGATTGTTGGCAGCGGGTGCCCGCGCATACCTGACAAAACCCTTTGACCTCGCAAAGTTTCTTGAAGTGCTTGATCAAAACCTGGAGTTGCCAGGGCCACCTCAACCCGCGCGGAGTTTAGCAGCCTAACATGAATAAAAACGCAAAGATCGTGATCGTTGATGATGAGGAGGCAAATGTCCGGCTTCTCGAACGCATCCTTGAGCTGGCCGGTTATAACAATTTTAAAAGCAGCACCAATGGCAGGAGAGCATTTGAGCTTTTTAATGAATTTCATCCCGATCTGGTTCTCACAGATCTGCACATGCCAGAGATGGATGGCTTTGGACTAATAACTGAACTGCGCCAAGTCATTTCCAAGCAGGATTACTTGCCCATTATCGTATTGACTGCGGATGTTACTCAGGAGACGCGGCGGCGGGCGCTTAGCGCTGGAGCAAACGATTTTCTGATCAAACCGTTCGATCATATGGAAGTCGTCCTGCGGATTGGTAACGCTCTGCAAACGCGAGCACTCCAGATTCAACTGCAAGAGCAAAATGCAACCCTGGAAGAAAACGTTCGCAACCGGACGATGGAACTTGAACGCGCACTGGAAGCCTTGAAAGCCGCCCAGCGCGAACTGGTCAAACAGGAGCGATTGCGCGCGCTAGGAACGATGGCGGGCGGTATCGCGCATGATTTTAATAATTCGCTTGCCTCCATTCTAGGTTACAGCGAACTGTTGCTGCACGATCTAGATCACCTTCCCAAAAAGGAGAAAGCCGCCGCTCATCTTCGCACCATCATGACTGCCGCTGGAGATGCCGCTCGAATGGTGGCGCGGCTCCGCGAATTCTCCAAGCCTTCGCAGCCAACCGAGTTTCTTGAAGGTGTGGACTTAAATAGTTTAGTGGAACAGGCCATTTCGTTGAGCATGCCCAAATGGAAAAGCGACGCTCTTGCCGCCGGTCTGACCATCCGGATTAATCAAGACTTTTCAAAAATCCCATTAGTTCCCGGGGACGCGGCCGAATTACGTGAAGCTCTCATCAATTTGATATTCAATGCGGTCGATGCCATGCCTTCAGGCGGAGAAATCACTCTTCGCACAAGCGCTCACACCGATGCAGTTTGGCTCGAAGTCCAGGATACGGGCATCGGAATGAGCGAGGAAGTTCGCCAGCGCTGCCTGGAACCCTACTTTACTACCAAAGGCATGCGTGGAACTGGCCTCGGATTGTCCATGGTCTATGCAATCATCCATCGACACGCCGGATTGGTCGAAATTGAAAGTGAATTGGGCCGCGGCACGACTTTCATCCTGAAACTTCCCTTTGTTGCAAACTTTGTCCAATCACAAATTCCCAAACGCACGAACTTTATCCGCCCTTTGCGCATCCTTGTCGTGGATGACCAACCTCTACTTTGCAATTTACTTTATGAGTGCTTGTCCAATGATCGACATGCCGTCGAAACCGCCTGCAATGGGCGCGAAGGATTGGAAAAGTTCAGGGCGGGGCGATTTGATTTGGTGCTGACAGACAAAGCTATGCCTGAGATGGATGGGGACCAACTTGCAGCAGCAATCAAACAAATAAATCCAAGCCAGCGAATTATTCTTATCACTGGCTACTGCGAATATTCACCAGGGACTCGCTCTGATGCCATTGATCTGGTCGTGGGCAAACCCGTTTCCATGGATGCCCTCCGCCAGGCGTTGAGTGTAGTTTTGGCCGAGTAGCCCAGTGCACGCAATTAGTTCCTGGAGACCTTGGAAATGATTTGAAACGGGCCAGAAGTGTTGATTCACAACGGCATATTGTTTGCGGATATTTACAGCGAGCGAGACTGACACATCATGAATTTTTAGGTGCTGCTGGATGCTCATTCGTTAACGAAGTCCATCCTGCCATCCTCGAACATAGGGGTCAGACAACGGTGCAACCAAAAAAGAAAAGCGGTATGGAGGATTAGCAAAGTGGCATCTCTAGTATTTGCCCAAATTATGATAACAGCATAAAGACCCTTGAATGGCCTGAAATAGATCCAGAATCGTTTATGAGCGATCTTGCCTGTCTTGCGCCCTGGTCATATTGGCTGGGGTGCTCTGATCGCGCTAAGGATCATGGAGAGGGCAGAAGTGGGTTAAGGTGAGCGTCCTGAAACCGCCACCGAATATTAAATATTGAAACGTCCCAATGCGTGACGTTTGCGTGACATCTAAAAGTGGTTTTGGTGCGCTTTGGTGCGCTTGGGGTGAAAGACGCAAGTAGTTGAAAATCTTAGAACTTACGTGATATAAGGCTTTTTTGTTGAATCCACGGTTTGGTTTACAAAACCGTTGCTCTACCACTGAGCTAAACTGGCTTAATCAGAATTCCCGAGGGCCATTCAAGGAGCCCGTCCTACACTCGACTGGGCGAGTCTTTATAACGGCAACGTCCTCGCAGGTCAAGTAAGGCAAAAGATTGGCACGGCCGTGAATTTGCAGAATTTTCTAGGTTGTGCTCTGAACCGAACCGCTTGAAGAGACGCCATTGAGAAAACCGATTTGGATAGAGACCTGGGCCAGCTCATAGGCGTAAGAATTGATTTCAATGTCTTTGAGCTGCTAACGCTCGATTTCCTACTTTGGGCGGAGCACATTCGGGCAGTTGCCCGCGTCAGCGTCAGACGGTGATCAACCAGAACAAGCGGGGTGAACAGCATGGAAGAAGAAGCGCGTTTTCTGCGCTTTGGACATTTGCACAACCCCTCGTTAAGCTGCCCACGGTGATTCGCAACATCATCTTTGATTGGTCCGGCACGCTTGTGGACGACCTGCCCGCAGTCTGGCAGGCCACGAACTATGTCTTCAGCCAGGCGGGCCTTGCGGAATTGTCCCTGCCGGAGTTTCGCGCGAAATTTTGTCTGCCTTTCACCAAATTCTACGACAGCCATGGCATGCAGGTCCCGATGCAGCAACTCGAAACCTGGTTCCACGGCCATTTCAAAAAAGTGCAGCATACGGTCGTCGCCCTGCCGCATGCGCACCCGTTCCTCGACTTTTGCCAGCAACGCGGCGTGCGCATGTTTCTCCTGAGCACCGTCCACAGCCAGCATTTTGACGTGCAGGCCGAGGCCACCGGGTTCGGCGCTTACCTCGAGCGCCCGTACCTCGGTGTGCGGGACAAATGCGCCAAGATCCACGAGATACTTTCGGAAAACCAGCTCGCGCCTGCCGAGACATTGTTCATCGGCGACATGCAGCACGACATCGAAACGGCCAAACACGGTGGTATTCACTCGTGCGCCGTGCTCACCGGCTACAACAGCCTCGCGCAACTCCGCGCCAGCGCCCCCGACCTGATCGTCGAGCACCTGGGGGAATTGCAATCCATCCTCGAAGCCAGCGGCATGGAGCTGAAGCCGCAACCAAATCCTGAGTCCGCGCACGCGGGCCGCCATCCAATCGTGACCGTGGGCGGACTCATCTTCGACGCCACAAACCGCGTGCTCATGATTCGCACCCAGAAATGGTCGAACCTTTGGGGCATTCCCGGTGGCAAAACTAAATTCGGCGAATCCTCCCTTGATGCGCTCCGGCGGGAACTAAAAGAAGAAACGAACCTCGATATCAGCGAAATTGAGTTCGTCCTCGTCCAGGATTGCATTCATTCCCAGGAATTTTATCGCGACGAACATTTCGTGCTGCTGAACTACACCTGCCGCGCCACCGGCCCGATGGACGTGAAGCTAAACGATGAAGCGCAGGAATTCCGCTGGGTGACACTGGCCGAAGCGTTCCGTTTGCCGTTGAACCAGCCGACGCGCGTTTTGCTGGAATCAATCTCAAAGAAAACGGGCTGAAATTATATGGATACCATCATCATCGCTGATCTCGAAATCTGGTGCCACGTCGGAGTGCCCGACGAAGAAAGGGCCAAACCGCAACGCCTGCTCGTCACGATCGAAATGGAGCACGATTTCAAAGTCGCCGCCGCCACCGATCATCTCGACGAAACGATCGATTACTTTGCCGTCGCGCAAGGGATCCAGAGCTTCGGCCAAACGCGCCACTGGAAGTTGATTGAAGCACTCGCCTCGGATATTGCCGCCACCATTTTGGAGGAATATCGCGCCCGGAAAGTCACAGTCGAAGTCAAAAAATTTA
>DASWRJ010000231.1:0-3603 GCA_036403255.1 Verrucomicrobiia bacterium | reverse complement strand
ATCCGGACATAAAAGGTCTCGTGGTCGAGATAGGATCTGGAATCGGCAATCTCAAAGAGCATTATCCAGCAGCTATCTGCACGGACCTGTTTCCAAATCCGTGGCTGGACGTCGTCTGTGATGGTTATGAATTGCCATTCGCGGAGCGCAGCGTTTCGCATTTAGTTTTATTCGATGTGTTTCATCATTTGCGGGCGCCGAAGGCATTTCTAAACGAAGCGAAGAGAGTTTTAACCACCGAAGGGCGTTTAATTTTGTTTGAGCCGTATATCAGCCTGGCGAGCTTCCCCGTTTATGGATTGCTCCATCATGAGCCGGTAGCCTGGAGAGGCGCGATAAGTGAAGCAGAGCGACTGGACCATCCGCGTAATTATTATGCGGCACAGGGGAATGCGACGCGGATTTTCTTTGGGGATGAAAAAGAAAAGTTTTTGGCAGGATGGAAATGTCTGCGTGCCGAAGCATTCAGTGCGTTTGGGTATTTGCTTTCGGGCGGGTATAGCAAGCCGGCGGTTTATCCAGGAGTTTGCGGGCGTTTCATTGCGGCTACAGACAACGTTTTATCGTATTGGCCCAGAATGTTTGCAGGACGCTGTCTAGTAACCTTGATGAAACCGGCGGAGATGGATTAACTTGGGTCCAGATGAATAAAGGTTCAAAGATATTCGTGGCTGGGCACAGAGGATTGGTGGGCAGCGCGATTTTTCGACAGCTTCAGGCGCAGGGTTTTACACAGGTGATTGGAAGGACACGCAAAGAGCTGGACCTGCAGGACACGCAAGCGGTGTGGGCATTTTACGAAAACGAAAAGCCCGAGTATGTGATTATCGCGGCCGCGCGCGTCGGCGGCATCATGGCCAATAACACCCAACCGGCCTGGTTTTTATATGAGAACCTGCAAATCCAAAATAATCTCATCCACGGCGCTTACTCGAACGGGGTGAAGAAGCTTCTGTTTCTGGGCAGCTCGTGTATTTATCCGCGCCTCGCGCCGCAACCGATGCGCGAAGATTCGTTGCTAACCGGGCCGCTGGAGCCGACAAACGAATGGTATGCGATCGCGAAAATTGCGGGCATTAAGATGTGCCAGGCGTATCGACGCCAACATGGATGTGATTTCATCAGCGCGATGCCGACAAATATGTACGGCCCGAATGACAATTATGATTTGAATTCCTCACATGTGTTGCCGGCGCTGATTCGCAAGTTTCATGAGGCGAAGGTGAGCAATAGCCCAAGCGTGGTTTGCTGGGGCACCGGCGCACCATTGCGAGAGTTTATGTATTCGGACGATTTTGCGCGGGCCTGTATTTTCCTGATCGATAATTACAACGAGGAGCAATTTATCAACGTCGGAGTGGGGAGTGAGATTAGCATCAAAGAAGTTTCAGAGTTAATTGGCGACGTGGTGGGCTATAAAGGGAAGATCGTATGGGATACGTCCAAACCGGACGGTAGCCCACGCAAGCTTATGGATAGCAGCCGAATTTTTGCTTTAGGATGGCGGCCACAGGTGGATTTGCGCACTGGGTTGAAGATGGCGTATGAGGATTTTTGTCAAAAGAGCGAGTAGGGAGCAGGAGTATTTGAACCTTCTTTTGCTTCAGTATCAAACTTACAAGTCATTCTCTTGTAAATCGGCAATTTTCATGATCGAACGCAGAATGCCAATTTTCAATGGTTTATTTCCGTGAACCGGAATGACAATTCGCTCTCGTTGTCCGGATTTTACAAAAACGTGATGGCTTCCATGAACTCTAGCAAGAATCCAATCCTTTCGCTGAACAGCTCGGCATAGCTCCTTTCCCGATATCTGCTTCACAAGGCCAATTCAATTATTTGATCAGTGCTGCCAGACTGTATTTCCGGGGTTTCGATGGATAACCATCCCTCTACGGCTTCGCGTAAATTGCGGGTCACCTCGTCAATAGTTTCGCCTTGGGTAAAACAGCCTGGCAAGGCCGGTACTTCAGCCCAGAATCCTCCTTCCTCAGCTTTATGAATAATTGCTTTGAGAGTCATAAGCCAATTTTAGTAGCGCAAGCTATAATGGCAAGCCTGGAGCCAAACCTTCGGTTTCATTGATTGCTTCTGGGAATTGGGACCTAGCCTCCAAAAACCTTTTCAGCTCCTCGGCCGTTTTTCCACCAAAGCCGGGGACGTCGGCGATTTGCTCAACAGTGGCGGCGCGGAGGCGCTGAATGGAACCGAATTTTTTCAGCAGCGCGGTTTTGCGAGCTTCACCGACACCAGGAAATTCATCGAGTAGGCTTTCGGAAATCCTTTTCAAGCGGAGCTGAGCATTGTAGGAGTTGGCAACGCGGTGCGATTCGTCTCGAATGCGCTGGAGTAATTTCAACGCGCTGTTGTTGTGATCGAGGCGCAATGGTTCGCTTTGGCCAGGCCTATAGATCTCCTCGAATTCCTTGGCGAGGCCGATAATGGGGATTTTCTCGAGGCCAAGTTTAGCCAATTCAGCCATGGCGACGCCGAGCTGGCCTTTGCCGCCGTCGATAACAATTAAATCGGGTAGTGGCGTAGCGGGAACGCGCGAGCGCTTGGGGGGTGGCGCGGCGGGTGCGGCACTCTCATTCAATTCAGAAGGGCTTGCTACTGCTGGAATGGGCCTGGATTCGTGCGGGTTGTTCATCAAAGTGCGAATCTCTTCGACGATAGGTTTATGGGATTCGTCCGCAGGGTCCAGGGCTTCCTTTGACTCACGGAGCAAGCGCGAGTAGCGCCGTTGCACGGCCTCAGCCATGCAGGCGAAATCATCCTGGCCTTCGACGGATTTGATGCGCATGCGGCGGTAATTGGCGCGATCGGGGCGGCCATGCCGAAAACTTACTACCGAAGCAACTTTGAGAGTGCCGCTGATGTTGGAAATATCAAATCCCTCGATGCGAACGGGCGCTCGGGGCAAGCCGAGGATTTTGGCTAAATCCTCATTGTCCTGATAAGGGCGAATGGAAACCGGCAAATTCCAGGGAGTGCGCTCGAAGCGGGTTGTTTTCTGAGTTGTGCGTTTCAGGTCAGAAAGAAGATCTCGGAGCTCAGCGGCCTTTTCAAAATCAAGGGCGAGGGAAGCTTTTTTCATTTCGAATTCGAGCTGATCGACCATTTCCTCGCATTGGCCGCTCAAGAAATCGCAAGCAGCTTTGACCTGCTCCAAGTACTGTTCGAGGCTGACGTTAGCGATGCAGGGAGCGGTGCAGTGCTTCAGATTGCCATAGAGACAATGCCGGTAATCGGACTCATTTGGCGTGAGAGCGCGGCAGCCGCGCAAATTAAACTGGCGGCGCACCAGCGTAAGAGTGTTTCGGAGAGAGCCGGAATTTGGAAACGGGCCGAAATAGCGCGCGCCATCGTCCTGCTTAAAGCGGGTGAGAGTGAAGCGCGGGATGGGATCGTTCAGATTTACTTTGAGCAGCAAAAAGCGTTTGTCATCGCGGAAACTGATGTTGTAACGGGGATGAAATTCCTTGATGAGCTTGCCTTCCAGCAGCAACGCTTCCGGCTCGCTACGAACCACATGCACATCCAAATCATGAATGGCTTCCACCAGCGCCTTGAACTTCAGGTCCCATCCCATGCGCCGGGACG
>DASWRJ010000230.1:0-9693 GCA_036403255.1 Verrucomicrobiia bacterium | reverse complement strand
GATCCGATGCGCCGGGATTTATTTGAACGCTTTCTGCCCGAGGAGTTGCGCCGCGTAGTGCTCGGGCAGAGCATCGATGCTCGAAAACTACTCGCCATGAGTGGCAGCGCAGAGCGAGGCAAAGTGCTCTTCGGAGCTATTTGCACCGCTTGCCATCGCGTGAATGGGCAAGGGACCGACTTTGGCCCTGACCTGAGCCATATCGCTTCGAAATGGAAGCGGCCCGAGCTGCTGGAGCAAATTCTTTTTCCCTCGAAAGTCATCGATCCGCAATGGCAGCTCACCACCGTGACGACCACCAGTGGTGAAAGCAAAGCAGGATTTGTGGTTGCCCGTGATGGAAGCGGGCTCAAGTTAAAAATGGCTGGCGGTGAAATGGCGCAGATTGCGAACGCTGAAATCTCGAAGACGAGCACCGAACGCGTCTCGATGATGCCTGAGGGCCTGCTCCAGAATCTGACGGCGTCGGAAGCGGCTGACCTGCTGCAATTCTTAGGGAGCTTGAAATAGATTCAGTTTCTGAAAGGGGCGAGAGAACTTACTAAAATCGCGCCATGTTACTACATCGGCGCTAATCTTCAACTAGCACCCATTTATCTTCCCAGTGGTATATGCATTCGTCCGGGTTTGGGCGCAGGCCGAAGCTGCCATTTTCGAGCGCATCCACCGCGCGGCGGGCTTCATCCAGAAAATGATGGTGCGAGAGGATGCCGTAAGTTGCGGAATGAACCATGTATTCCTTTACCCGTGGGGGGCAGTTGAGGGTGAGATCCAATTGATCGACAAAGATGATTTTGCGTCCCGCCGAGGAAACCTGGAGCAGCGTATCAAAATCCTGCTCGGTGAGAAACTGGCTCAAGGAGAATAGCGCGTAACGCGGCAGCGGGTCAGGCAACTGACCAGAATTGAATTGGCTGGCGAGCTCCCGAAGCGCTGGCGCCTCTTCCGGGAGGATGACCAAAAAGTTCCCGCCGTGTTCCAAGGCGAGATAAAAAATGTGGTTCCAATCATTGGCCGCGCCGTCCAGCACTTCAACATTACGATATAATGTGGCGTTCATGGGTCACATTGTGCACAAATGCTCGACGCAACTACATAAGGTGAATCCCGCAAAAGGGCGGGCTAAATTCCGTAGGGCAATGGATGTATGTTCATGCAAATGAGGACGCTGAATTAGTAACATACTTGACGATGCAACGCCTGTTGCATGCCATTGTAATTTGATCTACAACCTGAACATGCACATCGACCAATATTTCAAACCTGTTGTTTTATTCCTTCTCATGGCAGCGGCAGCTTGCGCCGCTGAGAACAAACAAGAAGCGGAGCCCAAAGTAATTGATCCCGGTCCGCCACCGTCGGATGCGATTGTTCTTTTCAATGGAAAAGATTTGTCACAGTGGAAAAGCGATCGCGGGACGGAAGCCAATTGGAAGATTGCGGACGGAGTCGCGACAGTAGGCGGCGGCAGCATCATCACGAAAGAAGAATTTGGCGATTGCCAGCTTCATATCGAGTGGGCCACGCCTTCGGAAGTAAAAGGAGAAGGGCAGGGGCGCGGCAACAGCGGCGTATATTTCCAGGGCCGCTATGAGATTCAGGTGCTGGACTCGTACAACAACAAAACCTATTACAACGGCCAGGCCGGGGCGTTTTATGCAAACAAAGCGCCGCTGGTGAATGCTTCACGCAAGCCAGGCGAGTGGCAAACGTATGATATTATTTTCCACACTCCCAAAACGGACGCGCAGGGCAAAGTCATTCCCGGTTCATTCACGGTCTTGCACAATGGCGTGCTCGTGCAGGACAACACACTAGTCAAAGGGGAAGCGACCGTTGCGGCCAAGTTTACGGGCGTGGTACCCAAAGGCCCAATTCTCCTGCAAGACCATGGCAACCCAGTGCGGTATCGAAACATTTGGATAAGGAAGTTGTAAGACTGTTCCCAAAAGCAACAGGCCCGCGCCGAGAGCGGAGAGCGTCGAGTTTGCCATGCGCTCATCTAAGAGCCAAAGCTGCCTGGCGCTTTGTGGAGCGTTTCTCCCGCGTGATCATGGAAATGAACATCCGCGCGTTGTCGGGCGCGCGCGTGTTGATGTCGTTGTTGAAGTAAGCGTAAACGGGCAATCCTTCGCGCAGGGCCCTGCGGCAGTGCTCAGCCCAGGGGGCCAGTTCTGCTTCGTTGTAATCATGGGCTGCGCCTCCTTCCAACCCATGGAAGCGCAAGTAAATAAAATCTCCGGTGATGGTGAAGTTCATGGGCATGCGCAAGGAACTGACCGCGGCATGTGCGGCGTGATGGTGCTCCAGAACTCGGAACACGTTGGGATCCATCCATGATGGATGCCGAAACTCGACCGCGTAACGATGTTTTTTAGGCAACATCGAGAGAAAACGATCCAGTCGTTCGATATTGATCCCAAAATTTGGAGGTAATTGCCAGAGGATCGGACCAAGACATTCTTTCATGGGAGCAATGCGATCAAAAAATATCTGAATGGAAGGCATTTCCACATTCAGCTTTTTCATTTGGGTGATGAATCGGCTGCCCTTGACCGCGTAAATAAATCCTGCTGGGGCCTTATCATGCCAACCTTGCGTGGCATTGAGAGTGGGCAGGCGATAGAAAGTATTGTTTATCTCCACGGAATTAAATTGCGTGGCGTAATAATCAAATTGCTTTTGCCCTTTCACGCCTTCCGGATAAAATGTCCCGGCCCACCCTTTGTAAATCCAGCCGCTCGTTCCGACAAATAAACCGTCCATGCTGGAATATAGCACCCCATGGCAAATGAGGTCGCGGTGGGTAAATTAACCTATGAGTTTGCGCGAAAGTGAGGCACTGGCCGGATTGCCTCTCGTTAAAGACCCGGTGGAATCCGCCAAAATTGTCGGTCTTCGATATGTTCATGATGATGCTCCTGGTTATAAGCGTGTGAAATCCGGAGCAGGTTTTCGCTACCTCGATTTGCGCGGGCGCAACGTGCGTGACTCGGCGGAACTTGAACGAATCAAGAAACTGGTCATCCCGCCGGCCTGGACAAACGTTTGGATTTGTCCACACGCAAACGGCCATCTCCAGGCGACCGGCCGCGATGCGCGCGGGCGGAAGCAGCATCGCTACCATCCGCGCTGGCGCGAGGTGCGCGATGAGACCAAATATGCGCGCATGATTGCCTTTGCCAAGGCGCTGCCGAAAATTCGGAGAGTGACGAAGGCAGATTTGAAACTGCCGGGATTGCCGCGGCGGAAAGTGCTGGCGACAATTGTAAAGCTGCTGGAGGTGACGTTGATTCGGGTTGGGAACGATGAATACGCGCGCGAAAACCATTCCTACGGCCTGACCACCATGAAAGTTCGACATGCGAAAGTGAATGGGAACAAAGTGCACTTTCACTTCCGCGGAAAATCGGGCAAGGAGCATAATATTGACGTGGAGGACAAGCATCTGGCGAGGATTGTGAAATCATGCCAGGACCTGCCCGGCCAAGACTTGTTTGAATACATCGACGAAAACGGAGAATTGCAGGATGTGAAGTCCGAGGACGTGAATGACTACTTGCGCGAGATTACCGGAGCAGATTTCACCGCCAAAGATTTCCGCACCTGGTCTGGGACCGTCCTCGCGGCAATGGCGCTGCAGGAATTCGAAAGGTTTAATTCGCAGAAGCAGGCCCGGACTAACATTGTGCAGGCAATCGAAAATGTGGCCAGGCGTCTGGGCAACACTCCCGCAGTTTGCCGTAAATGTTATGTGCATCCGGCGGTGCTGGACGCTTATTTGGATGGCAGCCTGCTGGATACAGTGCAGCAGCGCGCGGAAACGGAAATGCGCCAGCGCCTGTCGCGATTGCGGCCGGAAGAAGGCTTTGTGCTCGGATTATTGCAACAGCGGCTTGCGGCCGAAAAGAGCGGAAGCCTTTTGCGCAAGACTTTGCAAAAATCCTTGAAGCTCGCGAAGCAAAAGGGCCTTAAACCAGGAGGCAAATCATGAGTCTCGTTCGCTACCAACAAAAACGAAACTTTGCCCGGACGCCTGAACCAAAAGGCGCAAACCCGAGGAGCAAAGAAAAAGCGCTGGCGTATGTCATTCAAAAGCACGCCGCACGGCGATTGCATTACGATTTTCGACTCGAAATGGAAGGTGTGCTGAAATCGTGGGCGGTGCCGAAAGGCGTGCCGACCACAAAAGGTGATCGCAGACTGGCCATGCATGTCGAAGATCATCCATTGGAATACGGCACCTTCGAGGGGACGATACCTGAAGGAAATTATGGCGCTGGCAGTGTGATGCTCTGGGACGCGGGTTCATACGAAGTGCTGGGAGAACCAGCGATCCAGGCATATCACAAAGGCAAGATTCACTTTCGCCTTTCGGGCAAGAAGTTGAAAGGCGAATGGACGCTCGTCAAAATGCATGGACGCGAGGAAGAACCTGGCAAAGAGGCATGGCTGCTCATCAAGAGCGGTGAAGATATGAAGGAAATTTCCGCGCGACAGGACGACAAATCCGTCGTTTCCGGCCAGACGATGGAGCAGATTGCGCGGGGCAAAGGCCGAGTCTGGCAATCCAACCGCGGGTCGGATGCGAATACGCCTTCAGAAAAATCAGCGACGGAAAAGAGAACTCCCAACACGCCTAAAGCAAAGGATAAACTGAGCAAGGGCGCTTCCGCGCAACCCGCATCCAGCAAACCGGACCTCGCCAAACTTCCGCGCGAGGTGCCAAAATTCCACGAACCGATGAAGGCTCTCTTGGTGGAATCCGTCCCTGCAGGCGATTGGCAATTTGAAATCAAATGGGACGGCTATCGGTCCTTGGCCGTGAAAAAGAACGGCAAGGTCCAGCTCTACTCCCGGCGCACCAATGACATTACAAGCGATTACGAAGAAGTGGCGTGTGCAGTAGAAAAAATTCCCGCCGATGATTTTGTGGTCGATGGAGAAATTGTCGCTTTGGATAAAAGCGGCCATCCGTCCTTTCAGTTGCTGCAAAACTACAAACAGGATTCAAAAAACGGCGCATCGCGCCAACTCTGCTATTACATCTTCGATTTACTTAATCTTGATAAACATGATCTAAAACAATTGCCTCTTGCGCGGCGTAAAGAGCTGCTTCAAAAGCTGGTGACCGGCCTGCCCGAGCCCATTCGCTTCTCCGCCAGTATCGAGGGGACTCCGGAGGAATTGCTCGAACAAGCGCGCAAAAGCCATATCGAAGGCATCATCGCCAAGCGCGCCGATTCACCTTATGAAGTGGGCCGGCGCAGCGGAGCTTGGCTCAAGCTCAAGACAGTGCTCGAGCAGGAATTTGTGATTGGCGGCTATACGGAGCCGCGCAAGTCCCGTCCATATTTCGGCGCCTTGTTGCTTGGCTACTACCAGAATGGGAAGTTGATGTTTGCATCCAAGACCGGCACGGGCTTCAACCATGAAATGCTGGAAACGCTCTTTAAGAAATTCCAAAAATATAAGACGACCAATGTTCCGTTTGCGAACGTGCCGACCTACAGAAAAGGGAAATCCGGGGAAGGGTTGAGCCGCGCGGAAATGCGCCGTTGCACCTGGCTGCGGCCGGAATTAGTTTGCCAGGTGCGATTTACGGAGTGGACGGCAGATGGCGGCCTGCGCCATCCCGTCTTTCTCGGTTTGCGGGACGACAAACGGCCCGAGGAAGTCGTTCGCGAAAAACCTGTCTGAGCGATTTTGTTGTTCGGCCTTTTATGGCTTCAGGACCAATTTGCCAAAGAGCGCGCCGGATTTGCCAATCGTGCTTTCTTCCTGGAGCCGATGGGCCGTGGCAGCTTCTGCGAGCGGGAGCACCCGATCGATCCTTGGCTTGAGTTGTCCCGCAGCCATCCAGCGATTCAAATCTTCCGCCGCGAGCCGCTGCTCCTCAGCTGGCGCATTGAACATGGCAAAGCCGTGCACAGAGCAATCCCGAGTGTAAAATGGCCCGACTGGAAATTGCGGGCGCGCATCGCGTCCAGCCATCAGGATCATGCGGCCACGCAGGGCCAAATGTTTCACCGCCAGGTCAAAGTTTGGTTCGCGTTGTGTCTCCCACCAAACGTTGAGGCCATTGGGCGCATTGGATTGCAAGGCCGCGCTGATATCTTCAGTTTTGTAATTGATGACATGATCCGCGCCCCACTTGCGGCAGGCTTCGATTTTTTCCGGACTGCCCGCGGTCGCGATTACTCGCGCCCCGAGCGCTTTTGCGATTTGCAAAACGCTCGAACCTACCGCTCCACTTCCGCCATTTACGAAAACGACCTCGCCGCTTTTTAACTTTGCTGTGCGCAACAGACCCAAATGCGCCGTGATGCCGACGAGTGATGCCGCCACGGCCGTCTCAGCCGAAACTCCGGCGGGCAGGGGATGCAGCCACTGTTCATCGACGGCAACCAACTCGGCGAAAGTTCCCTGGCGGCCCATCATGCCCTGATTCGTAGCCCAAACGCGCGTGCCGGGTTTGAATCGCTTCACTTCTGCTCCAATTTCGACGACTTCGCCGGCCAGGTCGCACCCAAGTATGAATGGATTCGGGAGATTGGCTTTGATCAATCCGCCCCGGATGTAAGTATCAATCGGATTCATGTCCACCGCGGAAACTTTTACAAGACAATCGCGGGGACCGATTTTGGGTTCGGGCAAATCTCCGTAATTGATTACCTCCGGCGGGCCGGTTTGTTTGATGTAAGCGGCTTTCATACAGTTCCTCTATTCCAATGTCGCGGCGGTGTCCGTTTGTGCAGCGGAAGATTAGACTTGGAGCCGCTCGGCCGCAAGTCACGCGGTGCTGGAATTTTCGGCTTTGCCGGTGTGGACTATTTCTCGAATGATGGCTGTGAAGAGGCTCTTGCCCTGGCGCGAAAAGCTGCCCAGCGTCATCTCGAGCAAAATATTTTTGCCCTGGATACTTCTGCCGGGCAAGCGCATGGCCACTGCTTTCTTTCGCGAGTCCAGATGCTGCTTCATCTCGCTCAGCGAATGTTGATATGATTCATCAGGCATCAGCAGTGACAAATGTTTCCCGAGCAAATTTTGCGCGTTCGCGCCGAACAAACGTTCCGCGACCGGATTGACGAATCGAATTGTCTCCTGCTCATCTATGACAATGATCGCGTCGGAGGCAGTCTCGGCGAGCACCCGGTATCGTTCCTCGCTATCGCGCAGGAAATTTCGGTCACGCCGCAAGCTGGCGATGATGGACGTGAGCAACAGGCCAATGAGCGCGAACCAACAGAGCCGCTCGGCGTCCTGAACATTGCCTTTATGGTAGAGGGAAAAATACGGTTGAATAAAAAGCAGCCGAACGAAATACACGGAAAGCGCTGTGCTGACAAACCCGGGCGCCAATCCGCCAAAAGCGGCGCTTAGGACAATGCCCGCCAGAAAAACGAAAAAGGGCGAATTCATGAGCACCGGCCGCGTGTAAACCAGGATGACTCCCAGCACAGGCAGAATCACGGCAATGCTGTAGCGCAGAAAGCGGAACTCGTTTTTCGCGCCTGGGCGCGGCTTCCAAAGATTCCACATTTCTTTCATAATACCGGGCTCACGCTCCACTCTAGCACAACTCAGGCAGAACAACCTAAGCAATTGCTCCCGTAAATGAATAAAAACCCAGCCACGCGGTTGGTCAATGGCACTTCATTTCGAACGCATGCGTCTTTGGACCGGCCATACTCAGCTTGACGTTTTCCTGAAAATAGACAAAGAATCCCGGCATCTCATCATGAAAACAAAACTGCTCAGCCTCTCCTGCTTATTCGTTTCACTGGCCGCAAATCTCTTTGCCGCCGAAGACTCGACCTCGAGTGAATCTTATTTGAAACAATTTGAGCCCAAACCGGCGCCGCAGGCGCAGGGTCTCGTGCTCGAGAAGGGCGATCGTCTCGCCATTTGCGGCGACTCCATTACCGAGCAGAAGATGTACTCGCGGATTATGGAAACTTACCTGACGGTCTGCGTGCCTGATTTGAACGTAAGTGTGCGTCAATACGGCTGGGGAGGGGAGACTGCCTCCGGCTTCCTTGCGCGCATGACGAACGATTGCCTGCGCTTCAAGCCGACCATTGCCACCACTTGCTACGGCATGAACGATCACCGCTACGGCCGCTATACCGAGGCCATTGGCAAACTTTATCGCGACAAACAAACCGCCATTGTGGAATCATTCAAAAACCACGGTGCACGGGTGGTGCTGGGCTCGCCCGGCTGCGTCAGCCATAAGGACCTGCCGCTCAATCAAAACCTCTGCACGTTGCGCAATATTGATATCGAGATTGCCGAGGGCGAAAAAGTCGGCTTCGCGGATGTCTTCTGGCCGATGCTCACGGCTGAGGTCAAGGCCCACGAAATTTATGCCACCAATTATTGGATCGCGGGCGGCGATGGCGTTCACCCCGGCTGGGCTGGTCATTTGGTAATGGCTTACGCGTTTCTCAAAGGCTTCGGGCTGGATGGTAATTTGGGGAATGTCACGGTGGACCTTGATTCCGGCAAAGCCACTGCCCAAGGCGGCCACGAAGTGGTTTCCTCAAAGCCAGGCGAGATCGAGATCAAAAGCAGCCGCTATCCGTTTTGCGCTACGGGCGATATGAACTTGAAAAGCCAAAACAGCGTCCTCTCGGGCATGTCGCTTGTGCCGTTTAACAAAGATTTGAATCGTTTCATGCTCGTCGCCAGCGCTGGCAAAGCCGCGCGTTATAAAGTCACCTGGGGCACACAATCAAAAAGTTACTCGGCCGCCGAATTGCAAAGTGGTGTAAATCTTGCGAATGATTTTGCCATCAATCCGTTTGTGGATGCATTCAAAAAAGTCGATGCGGCCGTCGGCTCGAAGCAGAACTACGAGACAAAGCAAATCAAACAAATCTTCCACGACCTAATCAGCGGCAAGAATAAATCAGCCGATGATGTGAAAGACGCCGAGATGAAAAAGCTCTTCTCGTATCGCAGCGAGGATGGCAAGTGGGACCGCGACGGCCTGGCCGCAGCCACTGAAGAGACCCGCGCGCCACTGGTGCAGAAGATCAAGGACGCCTTCGTCCCGGTCACCCACACCATCCGCATCGAGGCGGAATAATTATTTGGCCGGCGTCGCCGCGGCGGATGGCGAGTCCTGGATTCCGACCAGTTCCATGTCAAACAACAACACGCTGTTTGGCGGGATGCCTGGGCCACCTTGGCCGTAAGCCAGGGTGGGTGGAAGGACGAGCTGCCACTTCGACCCGACGGGCATCATCTCGAGCGCTTCCGTCCAACCCTTGATCACTTTGGTTACGGGAGTGATGAATGGCTCGCCACGGCGATAGGAGCTGTCGAATTCCTTGCCATCGATAAAAGTACCCCGGTAATGGGTGATGACCGTGTCATTTTCAGTCGGTTTGCGGCCTGTGCCCATGGTGATGACTTTATATTGCAAGCCGCTTGGGGTTGTAATCACGCCTGGCTTTTTCTTGTTCTCGGCCAGGAAGGCGTCGCCCTCCCTTTTATTCTTCTCTGAGTCATCTTTCGTCTTCTCCGCTTGTTGAGCCTGCATTTTCTTCATCCGGTCGGTGTTCTTGGCCTGCATCTCCTTGCGGAAGTTCATCATGACTTCGCGGGCTTGCTCTTCGCTTAGCAGTGTTTTGTTGCTCGAGATCATGTCGCGCAATCCTTTGGCGATTAACTCGGGATCCACGT
>DASWRJ010000229.1:0-4325 GCA_036403255.1 Verrucomicrobiia bacterium | reverse complement strand
TCTTAATCCGGCACAATACTAAATCATAAATCAAAAGATACCAAATGCACTGGCTTCAGTACTTTCAACATAATCGGGATCATCGGCTCCCTATCCATTGGGATTACCAGATGTATTTGTCGAAGGCCATCCGAAAGCACTTCATACGCTCCATTCAAAAGTTTCAAATTGGTGAGAGCGGTGAAGGCCGGCATCTCCGCGCCCGCGCGGCTGGCACAGGCGATCCCGATTACATCGCCAGCATCGATCTTTTCATCCGCGAAGAGCAGGAACACGCCCGGCTCATGGCTAAAATGCTCGATGGGCTCGGCGCGCCGCTCCTCAAAAGCCATTGGAGTGATGTCTGTTTCATCGCACTGAGGCGTCTCTTTGGGTTGAAAGAAGAGCTGCTCGTGCTGCTGGTGCCAGAGATGATCGCGAAACGTTACTTCAAAGCGCTCCACGATGGCATCCCCTGCGAGCCGATGCGCCAGGTCTTCGCTCAGATTTGCCATGATGAGGAAGGCCATGTCGCTTTCCATGTCGATTATCTAAATCAATTTCATTCGCATCTCCAGTTCCATCAGCGGCTGATCATTCAGGTGCTCTGGCGCTGTATTTTTCGTGGCGCGTGCCTGGTGGTGCTCTTTGATCATGGTAAACTCCTCCGTGAAGTTGGAGTAAAGCCCTTCGCGTTTTGGGATGATTGCGGCCGAATTTTCGACGAAGCAGCCGCAGGGATTTTCACGCCGCCCAAACTTCTCCGAAATCCCATCGAACAGTTGCGGAGTTCGGCTGCGAGTTTGGGAACTGCGGCCAAATAGGCACTAACACCATCTGCGCCCTGCCGCCTGCCCTTTTTACTCCCTTGACGTGACACGGTTCCTTACCTAATTTTGCCCGCTCGCTCTTCCGCGAAATCCGCCCTTAGTTTTGAGCGGTAATTATTAAATTCGAAAGGTTTGATGTGAATGTAACGGTTGAAAATTTGGCCCCATGCAAAAAGCTCGTTCGGTTTGAAGTCGAACCCGCCGGGGTGGAAACCGCTTTCGATGAGATGACCAAAGAGTTTTTGCGTGAAGCCAGCGTGCCTGGTTTTCGCCCGGGCAAAGCGCCGAAGGACATGGTGCTCAAGAAGTACGAGAAGGAGATCTCCGAGGAGGTCAAAAAGAAGCTCATCCGCGAAACGTTCCAGAAAGGCGTCAAGGAGCAGAAGCTCGAAGTCGTCAATGTCCCCGACGTCGAGGAGATTCAATTCGCGCGCGGGCAGCCCTTTCAATTTGCCGCCACTGTCGAAACCGCTCCTGAATTCACTCTGCCTGAATACCGCGGTTTGCCCGCCAAACGCGAGATAGCAAGCGTCACCGAAGAAGATATTCAACGCGCGCTCGCCGCTCTCCAGAAACAACAGGGTAAATTCGAGAAGGTTGATCGCGAGGTGCGCCAGGGCGATTACGTCGTCATTAATTATATCGGTACGGTCGACGGCAAGCCTATCACCGATCTGGCCCCCACCGCTCGCGGCCTGACCGAGCAAAAGGGTTTTTGGGTCGAAGTAAAGCCCGATTCGTTCATTCCCGGTTTCGCGATGCAATTGCTCGGCGCAAAAGCCGGCGAGAAACGCACCGTGAATGTCGATTTTCCGGCGGACTTCGTAACCCCGCAACTCTCCGGCAAAAAGGGGAATTATGAGGTCGAGGTTGTGGAAGTGAAGGAACACATCCTCCCGGCTATAGACGATGCTTTCGCCAAATCTTTCGATGCCGAAAACCTCGAGAAACTCCGCGAAGGTGTGCGCAGCGATTTGCAGAATGAGTTAAATCTCCGAGACAAGCGCAATATCCGCAGCCAAATCGTAAAGCATTTGCTTGAGCAGGTCAGCGTCGAGTTGCCTGAGACGCAAGTGCTCGAGGAAACGCGCCATGTTGTGTATGACATCGTTTCCGACCAGCAAAAGCGCGGTGTGCCGAAGGAAATCATCGATCAAAAGAAAGAGGAAATTTATAACGCGGCCAATGTCACGGGCAAAGAGCGCGTCAAAGCGGCTTATATTTTCCGGCGCATCGCCGAGAAGGAAGGTATTCGCGTGGCAGACGCTGAATTCAACACACGCGTCGTGGCTCTCGCCCAAAATTACCAAATGGCCCCGCAAAAGTTTTTGCAGGAATTGCAAAAGCGTGACGGGGTTGATGATATTGTGCAGCAGATTCTGCACGAGAAGGTCGTCGATTTTCTCCAGGAACACGCCAAAGTGGAAGATGTACCGGCACAGCCCAAAGCCGAGGCATAATTCACAGAGTCAAATTATTGTAATCGTCCGAACTTTTTCTCCAATTCGCGGTAGTTCATCTCGATCAACGTCGGGCGCCCGTGCGGGCACGTGTAGGGCATCGCACAAGCGCGCAGGTCTTCCACCAGGTTTTCCAATTCGGGCCCGCGCAGGAAATCGTTTGCCTTAACGGCGTGGCGGCAAACCGTCTTCGCAATCATATGCTCACCCAGGCGCATCGTGTTCACTTCCTGCCCGGCAGCCTTAAGTTGGTCGATTAATTCCAATACAAATTGCCGCGCATTCGGCGCTTTCACGAACGGCGGCAGGGCATCCAGCAAAAACGTCCGCTCGCCGAACTCGCTCAAACCCACTCCAAGTTTGTTCAAGGTCGGCAGCAATTCGCGCACGAACTGAGTATCGCGCGCGCCCAGTTCGACCGTTTCTGGCAAGAGCAGCCGCTGCGAAGCTGGGTTGCCGGATTCGAGCCGCGTGAGCATTTGCTCAAATAAAATTCGCTCGTGCGCTGCATGTTGATCCATCAATACCAAGCCTCGGTCGGATTCGAGCAGGACGTACAGTTTCCCGACCACACCGATCAGCCTGAGCGGTACGTGCAATAATGGCGTGGGCGTTTGGGCTTGAACGTTCAGCGCGGCACTCGGTGGCGCGGCGGCGTGGGCGGTCGCCATCGGTGCGGGTTGAGCGGTGCTTCGTTCGGGCTCATGCGATCTTGCCACGGGTTGAGCTTCGTTAGCGCTGGGCCTTTGCGCGAGTGGAGCAGGTGCAATCTTCTCCTCTTGTTTCAGATGCGTGGAGGGCCAAGGAAAATTAATCCGGCTGCTCGGGCTGGCAAACTTTGGCAACTCCGGCGTGGCCGCAATTTCAGCTTCCTTTTGGCTGGCCGGAATTTCGGGCAGCGACGCTTGCTCCGTTTTGCTCGCGGCCGCTGGAGAGCTTGAGCCGTGAAATTTCAGCAACGTTTGGCGTACGGCCTCCGCCACAAAAGCACGTACAGCGCGCTCGTTGTGAAATTTTATCTCGCGCTTCGAGGGATGGATGTTTACATCCACCAGCGCCGGGTGAATTTCCAGAAACAGGCAACAGACCGGAAATCGCCCTTTCATGAGTGCGGTGTGATAGCCTTCGAGGAGCGCAAAATTCAGCGCGCGGTTTTCCACTGGGCGGCGGTTCACAAACAAATGCTGGTCCTCGCGCGTCGCTCGAGCAACGCCCGGTTGACCGATCAATCCCCAAACGCGAAACTGGCGCGCAGCAGGAGAAATCTCCTCAGCCTGCTCTTCTGCCGGCGGATTGTTTTCGGGGAATTCGCTCTGAAAATCGACCGACAGCAACTGCGTTTCATTCCCGAAGATTGCGCGCATCCGCTCCTGCAACGCTCGCAAACGCGCTTCGTGCCCGCCGTCTGCATTGACTGCTGCAAGTTGCCAGACTACTCGCGTGTCTTTGATGTAATCGAATGCGATTTCAGGGTGGGCCAGGGCGGCTAATGTCACATAATGCAGCACATGCGCGGATTCCGTCTCTTCGCTCCGCAGGAATTTGCGGCGCGCCGGCAAATTGAAAAAGAGCTGGCGCACCTCGACGCATGTGCCCGCTGGGCTGCCCGCTTCTTTCACGTCAATGATTTTTCCGCCATTGATGATGATCTGCGTGGCGCTGGGTGATTCGCTCTCGCGCTCGCGCGTCGTCAAGGTCATGCGGCTCACGCTGGCGATGCTCGGCAATGCTTCTCCGCGAAAACCCATCGTGTAAATGGAGTGCAGGTCTTCGGCTTTCTGAATTTTACTCGTCGCATGTCTTTCGAGGCAAAGCAGCGCGTCATCCCGGCTCATGCCCAGGCCATCATCAGTCACGCGAATTAAGCTGCGCCCGCCGGCCTGCGCTTCCACTGTGATGCGTTTGGCTTTGGCGTCCAGCGCGTTTTCGACCAACTCCTTCACTACACTCGCCGGGCGCTCCACGACTTCACCCGCGGCGATCTGATTCGCTACATGTTCAGGTAAAAGGCGGATGCAATTCATAGCTTTTGCCCCGGCATGCTTGCGCCTGAACT
>DASWRJ010000228.1:0-5711 GCA_036403255.1 Verrucomicrobiia bacterium | reverse complement strand
GGATTCGAACCCCCGGTACTGTTTAGGTACTCGCGCTTTCCAGGCGCGCGCCTTAAACCACTCAGCCATCTCTCCACCGATTTCGGCGGGTCTAATCTGGCCGAGATTCCGGCGTCTGGCAACGCCTTTTGCGCGGTTGGGCGGCTCGCTTTAACTCACGACATTTTGCGGTTTACCATGCAAAAAGGCGGCCACGTTACGAATCGTCACATCCATCAAGCGCGCCCTGGCCGCTCGCGTGGCCCAAGCAATATGAGGAGTGATGATGCAGTTTTTTGCCTGTAAGAGTGGATTGCTGGCCAACGGCGGCTCGACGGAGAGAACATCCAAGCCAGCGCCAGCCAGGCGGTCTTCATTGAGTGCGTCGGCCAGTGCCTGGTCATTAATCAGTGCGCCGCGGCTAGTGTTCAGGAGAAAGGCGGATGTTTTCATAGGCCCGATGCTCTTCGCGTTCACTACGTCCTTCGTGTCGGGAGTCAAGGGGCAATGCAAACTGAGCACATCACTGGTTTGAAAAATGGTGTTGAGATCAACCGCACTGGCATAGGACGGCAAGGCTCGGTCTCTTTGACGCAACAGGACGTTTACTTTCATGCCAAATGCATCGGCCAGCCGCGCGACGGCCTGACCGATATTTCCAAAACCGATGAGCCCCATGGTGAGCCCCTCCAGCTCGATCAGGGGGAAGTCCCAGTAGCAAAAATCGGGTGATTTAGCCCAGCGCCCCTGCCGGACGGTATCGGAATGGTGACCCGCGTGTTGGGTCAGCTCGAGCAAGAGGGCAAATGTCATTTGCGCCACCGAGGCTGTACCGTAGGCCGGGATGTTCGTGACTACGATCTTGCGTTCGCGCGCGGCGGCGACATCGACAATGTTATAACCGGTGGCCGTAACACCAATATATTTCAAGCGCGGCAATGCGGCCATTTGCTCACGGGTGATTGGGACTTTGTTTGTGAGGATGATTTCGGCATCGCGCGCGGCGGGCACGACCTCGCTGTTTTTGATGCGGGGCAGAATCGTGCAGGTGCCAAGCGCGCGCAAAGGCTCCCAGCTCAAATCGCCCGGGTTGAGCGTGTGGCCGTCGAGGGCGACGATGTTCATGCTCAATATTTGGCCGCAGCCGCTTTAGGTCCGAAGCCAAGAGCCCGGGTGACTTCCTGCGCTTTGCTGAGCATAAACCCGGCTTCGCTGGCGATGGCGATGAATTGAAAGCCTTCCGCGATGCGCCGCTGCGCGGCTGGAATATCGGCGACATGAATGCCCGAGGCGATGCCGTTCTTGCGGGCCGTTTTCAAAATATGCGCGACCGCATCGACAAATTCCTTGTGCTCGCTATCGAAACTCGGCGGTTTGCCCATGGAATTGTGCAGATCGTTTGGCCCAATGAAGACGGCATCAATCCCCGGCACACTCAAGATATCGTCAGCCGCTTCGATGGCCTCGATATGCTCGGCCATAATGACGACAAGGATTTCGTCATTGGCCCGCGCGTAATAGGTGGCGGGATCGGTTTCAAAATTAGTGGCGTGCAATTGTCCGCCGATGGAGCGCTTGCCAATAGGAGCGTAGCGCGCGGCTTCGACGACGGCTTCAGCTTCGGCCCGGGAATTCACCATGGGCACCACAATTCCGTAAGCGCCGGTGTCCAGGACACGCTTGATATTTTCGCCCGTGTTCCAAGGGACGCGGGCGAGCGGCACCACCCCTGAAGCGGCAATGATGCCGAAGCTAGTCGAGGCGGTCTCGAAGGTAACGGGCGTGTGCTCAAGTTCGACTGTGAGCCAGTCGAAACCGGTGCGCGCCATCATTTGCGCGGCAGTGGTGTCGGGCAGAGTGAGCCAGGTACCAATACTGGTTTTGCCTTCTTTTAGTTTGGAACGAACGTAGTTCTTTTTCATTTAAAGTTAACTTTGAGTAGCAAAGGTGGCGCGCAGATTACATCTAAATAATGGTGCTTCACTTCAAATTGACACGGACACGGGAGTTAACCTTTCAAACTCGCCCGCAACGTCCCTGTTTTATAAACGTTCTCATCGACGACCCATCGGGGCTTCCGCCCATTCATCAGCTCCACAATAGCTTCGGCGGCAGCCAGGCTGACCCGTTCGCCCGTCTCGCGCGCGAAGGAGGCCAGGTGAGGGGTAAGCAAAATATTTGGCGCCTTGCGAAGCGTGTGATCCGCCGGCAACGGTTCGGTGGAATAGGCATCCAGCGCTGCACCGGCGATGCGCTTCTCCTGGAGCGCGGTGACGAGAGCCGGTTCATCCACCAGCGCGCCGCGGGCGGTATTGATGAGATACGCCGTCGGCTTCATTTTGCGCAACTGCACTTCGCCGAGCAGTCCCCGATTTTGGGGCGTGAGCGCCGCATGCAAAGTGATGAAATCGCTTTGCGCGAGCAGTTCATCGAGAGAGACGAACTTCACTCCCAGCTTTTCGGCCTCGGGATTTGGAGAAATGTCATAGCCAAGCAGGCGCATGTTGAATCCCGCCGCGCGCCGGGCGACCGCCTGGCCGATGCGGCCGCAGCCGATTATCCCAAGCGTTTTGCCATGGACATCCCGTCCCCATACGGCTTGCCATTGACCATTGGCCATGAGGTTGTGTCCGAGATGAATTCCACGGGCAACGCTGAGGAGCAGGGCGAACGCGCAATCGGCAACCGTTTCATTAAGCATCCCTGGGGTATAAGCGACGACAATCCCTTGCTTGGTCGCGGTCGGCACATCAATCGCATCGTAGCCGACGCCCCAGCGGGAGATGAGCTTGAGTTGGGCCGCTTCGGAAGAGGAAAGAACCTGGGGGGTAAACTTATCCATGCTGGCCATGACGGCATCAATGCCCTTGAGTTGAGGCTGCAATTCCTCGGCGGGCAAAGGGCCGAAGCGCGGCGGCATGACCAACTCGCAACCGGCGGTTTTCAGCAGTTTCATGGCGGATTCCCCGGTTTCATTCAGGGTCCGCGCTGTGATGAGAACTTTCCAAGACATAAAGGGGAAATTTTATCGAGCAGAGCGGTATTAGCAAGCGTCATCGGCTCTTCGTGTCACTCGAACGACGAACTCGCGGGTAATATATACCCTGGGTGTGGCCAATTTAAGGGCGGTTGTACGGACAGGAATGGGATTGACCTTTACGGCAATTTGCCGTACACTCGCCTGAGTATGAAATGGGTGAAGCCAGAGGCTCCCGCCGAACCGGCCGCGGCTACGGAGCGGCTCGAAGCGCGCGTGAGCCCGGAACTGAAGCGGCTCTTCAAACGCGCGGCTGATCTGCAAGGAGTGACCGTAAGTGATTTCTTAATCGGCAGCGTCCGACAAGCTGCTTTGCAGGTTCTGGAACAGCACGAAGTTATCCGATTGAGCGGTCGGGACGCTTCGCGTTTCGCGCGGGCATTGATTGGCCCACCTAGTCCGAACGCACGGCTGCGCGCAGCGGCGAGACGCTATCGCAAGTTCAAAAACGACCAGAAATGAAAGCTGGTTTGCCCGGGGATTACACGATTGAGCCGTTGTTAGAGCAACACGAGCGATCGCTTTTTGAGTGCGGTGTCCAGGAGCTTGATAATTATTTCCGCAAGCAAGCGGGACAAGATTTGCGGCGAAACCTGTCCGCTCCATTTGTTCTGATCCATAAGCCGACCCAGGCTATTGCGGGGTTCTACACACTATCGAATACGGCGATTGAGGCGGCAGACTTGCCGCCTGATTTGGCTCGCAAGCTTCCCAAATATCCGCTCGTTCCAGGGACATTACTTCGGCGGCTGGCGGTAGATCGTGGCCATAGCGGTCACGGTTTGGGCGAGCTTTTGCTGCTGGATGCCCTCTCCCGCAGTCTGGCAGTCAGCCGCGAAATTGCTTCGTATGCGCTGGTAGTGCAGACAAAAAATGAGCGGGCTGCTGGTTTTTACAAAAAGTACGGATTTATTCCATTCCTCAACCGGCCTGGAGCTTTGTTTATACCTATGAGGACCATTGCACAGCTATTTCCGGGCTGAAGGGCGAAAATTTGATGACTGCATCTTCGAGGCAGGACATTTGCTGAGATGAGCTTTTGAATCGGCAAAAATGGGCGTAAAGTCTCCAACGGAGAGTGTGGGACGGGAGAGCAAGGGCTCCCGAGCTGGCGCACATAGGTTCAACACCCAATCGGGAATAAACAACATTTTTGCTGACACGAAAATCGGGAACGACATAATCACCGCAAATCTTATGGGAAGAATTAAATCTTACTTCTGGGTTGTTTTATTTGCCGTCCTCGCGGCGCAAGGTGCGTACGCGGGAGAAGCGGACATCCATGTGCCTGATTTGGATAAGGTGACGTTCAACTTTCTCCAACACCCGTTTAGCGGCATGTCTATCTTATATACGGGCTTGGTCATTTGTGTGGGGGGAGCTCTCTTTGGTCTGTTCCAGTACAAACAAACCAAGAATCTTCCGGTGCACGAAAAGATGGGCGCGGTTTCCAATATTATCTGGGAGACATGCAAAACCTATCTGATGCAGCAGGGCAAATTTCTCGCCATCCTCTGGGTGCTCATTGCCGTGTGCATGGGCTACTATTTCCTCATTCTGCAACAGACACCTTTCGCGAATGTGCTGGTCATCCTGCTCTGCTCCATTCTGGGTATTCTGGGTTCCTACGGCGTGGCCTGGTTCGGCATTCGCATCAATACGGTCGCAAACTCGCGAACCGCCTTTTCCTCGTTGCGCGGAAATCCCCTGGCCACATTGCTCATTCCTTTGAAGTCGGGGATGAGCGTTGGTTTGTTGCTGGTGAGCGTTGAATTGTTCTTCATGATTTGCATCCTGTCGTTTCTCGGCAAGGATCTGATCGGCCCCTGCTTTATTGGGTTCGCAATTGGTGAATCGCTGGGCGCGAGCGCACTGCGCATTTGCGGTGGTATCTTCACGAAGATTGCGGACATCGGCGCGGATTTGATGAAGATCGTTTTTAAGCTGCCTGAAGACGATCCGAAAAACCCGGGCGTAATTGCGGATTGCACCGGCGATAACGCGGGTGACAGCGTCGGCCCGACGGCGGATGGTTTTGAAACGTACGGCGTCACTGGGGTCGCTCTGATTGCGTTTTTGGCGCTGGCGCTGGCCTTAAAGCCGATGATCGGCGCAACCCTAATCATCTGGCTCTTTGCCATGCGCATTTTGATGATTATTACCTCGGTGGTCTCTTATTTCATCAACGAGGCGTTCAGCCGGGCGAAATACGGGTCGCTGAAGGATTTCGATTTAGAAGCCCCTTTGACACATCTGGTCTGGATCACATCCATTGTTTCCATCGCAGTAACCTTCTGCGCGAGCTATTTCCTGCTGGCTGGTTCAGCTGAGACAGGCGCGCAGGCCTATAAAGACCTGTGGTGGGTGCTCTCGGCGATTATAAGTTGTGGCACCCTGGCCGGCGCTGTGATCCCCGAGTTCACCAAAGTGTTTACCAGCACCAATTCGCGACACGTGCAGGAAATCACGAATGCCTCTGAGCACGGCGGCGCTTCGCTGAACATTTTGTCGGGTTTTGTCGCAGGCAATTTCTCCGCTTTCTGGCAGGGATTGGTCATTCTGGCTCTGATGCTGGTCAGCTACCTGTTTTCGCAAAATGATTCTATCATGAACATGATGCCCTCCGAATATAAATTTGCGGCGCCGATATTTGCCTTCGGCCTGGTCGCGTTCGGTTTTCTGGGCATGGGACCGG
>DASWRJ010000227.1:0-5184 GCA_036403255.1 Verrucomicrobiia bacterium | reverse complement strand
GTGCGGCTGAGGATTGGAACCATTTTCGATGGTGGCCGGCTGCTGCACCATTTAAGTGTCGCGGAAAATATTACCCTGCCCTTGCGTTATCATGAAAACTTGACCCTGGAAGAAACGCTTTTCAGAGTGGAACCTCTGCTCGAGTTTATCGGCATGTCCGGTCAGGCCGGCGGGCTGCCGGGCAACATTAGCCGCAACTGGCGGCAACGTGCCGGGCTGGCTCGGGCTTTAATCTTGAAACCGGATGTATTGATTTTTGATACTCCGCTCACAGGATTGGATCCGCGTGACGCCGGATGGTGGCTCGATACGATGGAGCAACTTTCGGCAGGCCATCCACTTCTGGATAACAAACATTTGACGATTGTTGTGACAGCGGATGATTTGCGACCGTGGCGCGAGCGCGCGGGAAATTTTGCAATTTTGCGCGAGAGAAGACTCGTGCCGCTGGGGAATCGCGCCGAGTTTAAGGCGCGCCCGTTGGAAGAGGTTTTATAATATGGCGCTTCAGGACTTAACTCCCCAACTGCGCACGCGACTGAGTCGGCTCGAACGGCTCGTGGGTTGGTTTGTGACCCTGGCCACCATTCTCCTTGTCGCCGGGCTCATTTATTACATTTACGAAACGGCCCGCCGCAAAGGTTGGTTTCTGAAGAAGATGCCGTATTACACGTTTGTCCATAACGCCACCGGGTTGGCTGTGGGTGATCGGGTCAAGTTAATGGGCTTTGATGTTGGAGAAATCACCCATATCGAAGCGATGCCACCGGAAGACTTGTTCTTCAATGTCTATATCCAGTTCCGGGTGAAGGAACCTTATTTCGGTTATCTCTGGGAGGATTCCAAGGCGAAAGTGGGCGCTGCCGATTTTCTCGGCCATCGGTTCATTGAAGTAACCAAGGGAACCAACGGCGCCACTACTTATGCGATGCACGAATTGCGGGAGCTAACATTGAGCGATGCTCGAGAGATGATGGCCTCAAACAAATTCATGTTTGCTCAGGATATTGCCCAAGGGACAAACCTGCTCGCGCATCCGGGTGAATGGCTGACGCCGCAAATCCTTGATCGATTGCAGGCGGCCAATGTAGCGAAATTTGAAATTGTAGATGCCAATGCGCCGACCAAGAATCCGCACTACGTCTGGAATACTAAATCCGGGCGTTACGAGCAAATACCGGAAAAGAGCAAAGGTTACTGGCTGCAAGCTGATGAGTCGCCCGCTCTGACGGAGCGCCTGGAGTCAGTGGTGAACACAGTGGAGTCTGCTCTGCCTGGGTTCATGAGCCTGACCAATCGGCTGGCCAACGTGCTGACAAACGCGAGCGGATTGGTGAGGCATGCGGATGATTTGCTCCTGAGCGCGAAACCAATTGTCACGAACTTCGCGCAGATCAGCGCGAATTTGAGCGGACCGAAAGGGACATTGGGCGACTGGCTCCTGCCGACGAACATCAACGCGCAATTACTAACGACCCTAAGCGCCGCGGGCGGCACCATGAATTCGGCACAAACTAACCTCAATCTGCTTTCAAGCAATATCCTGGCGAGTTTGGAAAATGTGGCCAGCCTTACGAGCAACCTCAATGCGCAAGTGCAAGCCAATGGGTTAATCCTGTCGCAAATTTCAGATTTGATCGTGCATTCAGACGAGATGATTCAGGGATTGAAACGGCATTGGTTGCTGAAATCGTCTTTCGGGGCGAAAACCAATCAACCCATCGAAAGCATTGTCAAGCCGCGCTCCGGCGCAAAGGAATGATGCGGGTGTTTTTTACAGCTATGATTAGTGGTTTGGCGCTGCTGCTCGCCGGCTGTAAGTCGGCCAAACCGCCGCCGAATCCACCGCTGGCGGTCACAGTAGCAGAACGAGTTGTTGCGCAGGCGGTAACATTTTCTGAGGAGCAAAATTGGCCTGCGGCGGCGCAGCAGTGGGCCAAGGCCGCTCAGGATTACGCCCTGCTCAATGATTTACCACACCAGGCGATTGCATTGCATAACCAGGCTGAAGCGGAGCTGGAGCAAAATCATCCTGAACCCGCACACAATTTGTTTGAAATGGCGGCGGCACTGAACCAGCGGCTCGGACGTGACACTGAATGGTGGCGAGACCAAATTGGCTTGCTGCAAACCGAAGCTCAACTCACTAATTCCACCGCACAAATTGAGAAACGCTTTGCTGAACTAGGTCCTCGCGCAAAGAACCTCAAATCTCCTCTGGTGGCTGGCTTATTTCTTAATGAACAAGGGCTTTGGCACAGGCAACACGCAAAATGGGACATTGCCATGGGCAACTTTACTGAAAGCCAAACTAACTTTGCCCAGGCACATTATGAGATCGGCCTTGCGACAGTAATTGCGAACCGCGCTCTTTTGGCTGAGGACACCGCCCAAGCCGTGGAAGCGGAATCACTTTGGCGTGATGCCCTCAGCCGCTACGAGCGACTGGCGCAACCATTGGGAATTGCAAACTCGCTCGCGGGTGTCGGGCGGTCGCTGCTCGAGCAGCATAAGAATCTTCCTGAGGCGAAGGATTGCCTGACCCGGGCTATAGAGAATTTCAAAGTGTTGAAAAAGGAAACTGAACGCCAGAGCGCGCAAGCGAGTTTAGACAAGTGTCGGAAAGAGGAAGCGAGATAGTTGCTGGTTTGGAGTCAGTCAGTCCTTTGTCCAACGCTTAGCTTTCATCTCAAAGCGCGGCAGCGTCCCGGCTGGAACCGCTTGCAACGGGACCCGCAAGGCCATGCAGGCTTCGAACGAATTTTCCAGGCGGGCAAGCAGGGCGGAGATGTCGCGGCAAGTGGGTGAGGGCTCAACTTCGATGCGCATTTCGGCGAGTGCCCCAGCATGCGAGACGTGGACCTGGTACTCGGCCACGTCGCCGCAACCGCGAACAATTTCTTCCACGGCGGTGGGATAAACATTCACCCCGCGAATGACTACCATGTCATCCACGCGCCCGAGAATTCCGCCTTCAAGAGCCAATTCACTGCGCCCGCAAGCGCAAACCGGAGCAATGGCAGCCTTCACCAAGTCACCTGTTCGATAACGCAGAAGCGGTGAACCTGTCCGCCCGAGATTCGTCAGCACCAACTCGCCGGCGGTTCCGCATGGGACTGGCTCCGTAGTATCGGCCTTTAAGATTTCGGCGATGAATCCGCTTTCGAGCACGTGCAACAGGGACGGCTTGGCCGGACACTGATAGGTCACCGGGCCAATTTCGGTCATGCCATGATGATCGAAGACACGCGCTCCGGGCCAAAGTTGCTCGATGCGCTGGCGAGTCGCTGGAATACTGCCACCGGGTTCGCCCGCAACAATAATCAAGCGAACCTTTGATCGCCGGGGCAATTCCATTCTGGAGGACTCAGCGACTTCGCCCATGCGAATGGCGTAGCTGGGCGTGCAACAAAGCAGGGTCGCGGCATTTTCGAAAATGCTATGCAGGCGGGCCACCGTGCTCAAGCCACCCCCGGAAAAGCAGAGACAGCCGAGACGTTCGGCGGCTTCAAAGGCGAGCCAAAATCCAATGAATGGGCCGAACGAGAATGCGAAGAAAGCACGGTCGGCATTAGTCACACCGGCCGCGCGATGCACTTGTTCCCAATTTTCGACCATCCAGTTCCAGCTCTCAGGTGTGTCCAACCAACGCAAGGGAGCGCGACCGCTCGTGCCGCTGGTTTGATGATATCGGGTGTATTTATCGAGAGCCCAAGTCAGGTTGCTTCCGTAAGGCGGGTGCGAGCGCTGGTCCTGCTCTAATTCAGGCTTGGTGGTAAAGGGCGCATGGCGGCAGAAGGTTTCGAGGTTTTTGAAATCGCCTTCGCCTTCGGTCTTTTTGAATTTCGCGGAGTAAAATTTATTCGAAGGCAGGATTTTGCCCATCAGCGCACGCAGCTTCTCCTCCTGTGCCATCAGAATGGCCGCTCGGTCTGGAAAAGCCTCGGCCATGGGCTGCACCTATGCGTTCGGCCTGGGCGTTACGGAACTCATTTGCGCCGCTTTCGCTTTCACCGGCGGCGCGGGATTTGGTTTATAAAAAGTCACCAGGCACCCGCCAACAGCGGCGAGCAAAATGCCCAAATAAAACTGGGGCTTCACCGTTCCCCAACCGCCCGCGGGTGGATGTTGCAGGAGCGCATAAAAGGCGTTCACTACTGGTGCGCCGGCAAACACGATAGACATCACCACGCCTGGCTGCCCTTTCGCGCCAAAGGCCAGCAGGACACCAAAGGCCCCAATCGCTCCAGCGACGCCAGCAATCAGGGACCAAACTATTCCGGCCTGAGTGTAGCCGGTAAACGCTTCGCCTTTGCCCATCAGCAAAAGAAGCGGGGCTAAAATCGCCACCAGAAAATAAGCGATTCCCACAAAGAGAAACGCCTTGTAGCGAAGCAGAGAAGGGTCGCCCACACCGGCCTCGGAGCGCATTAGGGTTTGGCCTTTGTGCAAGAGCACGCCGTAAACACCCCATGAGACCACCGTCAACATCGCAAAGGCCAGCCACGTCATGGAGGACTGGTCAGAGTTCGCATTCGTCATATCTGCCAAGTTTATTGAGCGCATCCCTTTACTTCAATTGGATTGTGCGGCATAAATGCTTTGGAAGGAAAGCAATGATATGCGGCTCGTAAAACTTTGCTGCACCAATCTGGTGACTATCCTCTTATTTGGAGCAGGCTGCTCCAGCTTGCACAGTTCCGTCTCCTCGCGCATACATGAACGTTCAACAGCATATGAGGCACTGCCGACGGATCAGCGCGCACTAGTGGATGCAGGCAAAATCAAAGTGGGCATGTCCGAAGACGCTGTTTACATCGCATGGGGCAAACCATCCCAAATCGTGAATAGCGAATCGGCGCAGGGCGCGTTCACCACCTGGATCTATAAAGGCACGCATCTTCAGGAATACAGGTATTGGCACTATGACCCAATGTATGACGGCTACCGCCGTTATTATGGATCGGGACCAACGCTGGAATCAGATTATTATCCAGTCAATTACGTGCACGCTGAAGTGGTTTTCCAGAATGGGGTAGTGGCGCGCTGGCAAATATTCCCAAGTCCAGCACCTCCTTAAAGTCAGAGGCCTTTCCTCCCGGGCAAAAGCGTTGAAGCTGGATTAGTCCAACTTTTCCGATTCCATGAGGGCGTTCGGGGCGAGTTCAATCTTCTCAGCAATCT
>DASWRJ010000226.1:0-6254 GCA_036403255.1 Verrucomicrobiia bacterium | reverse complement strand
AACCACCATCCCTTCCTTCCAGTTCTGAGTGGGAACTCGCGATGCCAACAGGTTCCACTCCTCCGGCATGGCCCCGCCTTCGGTTCGCACAAGCCTCACCACCACCCGCTGCGAAGAAATTTGCAAAACGCGCACCGACTCCCATGTGGCGGCCTCATTGAGATGCGGAAACATGCTGCCAGATTCCTCTCGATATTGCTCGCCGCACTCACCGCAAAAATGATGTTCAAATTCCTCGGGCGCTAGTTGGCTTCAATAAAGGGACTTGGTAGTCCTGGTCCCGTGTACATGGACGGTTGGAAATCCTTTTTGGCAGCTTTCGCATAGCATAAACTTTGGGTAAGTATGTCTCGATAACATCCTTTAAACAATTGCAAATCATAACTTGCTGCTTTCAGACAGCCTTCAAATCGCGTTGGCAAATTCCGTCCGTGACAGTCTGTTGTGGATTCGCTACAAAGTCGTCAATCCTGCTATGACAAGCCTTTTAAGAATTCTCCTGGTTGTCCTTGTAAGCGCATCGCTGCATTCCGCGAAGGCGGCAAATCCGCTCCCCCGCAGCGCTCCCGAAGTCCAGGGCATTTCCTCGGCCGCTTTGTCCGAATTCGTAACTACGCTCGATCATCAGATTGAGGGCATGCACAGCATAATGGTTGTGCGCCATGGCAACGTTATTCTCGAAGGCTGGTGGAAGCCGTATGACTCCGCGCATAATCATGTGCTTTATTCCTTGAGCAAGAGTTTTACTTCCACGGCTGTCGGCCTCGCCGCCAGCGAAGGCAAGCTCAGCATTGATGACGAGGTGCTCAAATTTTTTCCTGACGACTCGCCAACCGATATCAGCAATAACCTGAAAGCCATGCGCGTCCGTGATTTGCTCATGATGTCCACCGGCCATCAGGACGAACCGCCCACCGCGCCAGACGCAATCTCGCCCAAATCATTCCTGGCCCAACCCGTTCCGCATCTTCCCGGCACACATTTCAAGTACAATACTGCAGCGACATTCATGCAATCGGCCATTGTCCAGAAAGTCACTGGCCAGACGGTGCTCGATTTTCTGCAGCCGCGCCTCTTCCAGCCGCTTGGGATCGAGCATCCGGTGTGGGACACGAATTTTCAGGGTGTTTCACTTGGCGGATATGGTTTGCGCGTGCGCACTGAAGACATCGCCAAATTTGGTCAGCTCTATCTGCAACGCGGCAAATGGAATGGCCAGCAATTGCTCCCGGCCCACTGGATAGCCATGGCCACTTCGAAACAGACTTCCAACGGCAGTAATCCGAGCAGCGATTGGAACCAGGGTTACGGCTTTCAATTCTGGCGCTGCCGCCATAATGCGTACCGCGGTGATGGGGCTTTTGGTCAATATTGCGTGGTCATGCCCGATCAGGACGCCGTGGTTGCCATTACCAGTGGCATCAAAGATATGCAGGCCGTTCTGAATATCGTTTGGGACAAACTTCTCCCTGCCATGGAAGCACATGCATTCCCTGCGAACTCCGAAGGCGCCCAGAATCTGACTCAACTCCTCGCAAAACTGGAAGTGCGCACGCCGGACGGCGCTGAGGCTTCCCCGCAGCATGCAAAAGCCCGCAAATTTGCATTTCCTGAAAATGACCAAAGAATTGAAATGCTGGAATTTTCACCTTCCGATTCCAGTAAAACACTGACCATCACTCTGCAAATTGCTGGCAAACAATTCTCGATCCCCTGCGGCTTTCATGCCTGGAAAAAATCGCGCGCACCACTATTGGTTGGTAAACTCGCTCAGTTCCCTGATGAACCGACCGCCGGCGCGTATGCCTGGTCGAGCGAGGATACTTGCGTTGTTAAACTTTGCGCTTATGAGACGCCCTACCACGCAACACTGAAGTTCAAGTTTGATGGTGATCAGTTGACCCTCGACTCTGAAACCAACGTGGCTTTTGGCCCGACCAAACATCCACAGTTGCTGGGGAAGGCGAACTAATTCCTGCTCCGCAGTATCGAGGTTTGGTTGCAGCGCCGAGTTGAGGGCTTTTCCTTTACACCCTCTGGTTTCATGTTAATTTGCTTTGCTCGCGGCGAAACTAATTTTCCGCGACGCAGAAAACCACCAAACAGAAAGTCCACTAATATGGGTGACAAATCCCCTAAGTCCGTTAATAAAAAAGCTACGCAGAAACAGTCCAAGGCCGCCTCTGCTAACCATAAAAAGCAACAGGCCGTTGCCGCAAAACAAGCTTCAGATAAAAAACGATAACAGCGAAGGTCGCGCTCTACGCGCACTCATTTGCTTTCTTTCACACCGCAGCAGAGGCTGGTAGTCGCTCGACAAGCTGGCTCTAGCTGCGGTTAGAAGTAACAACATCCTCCGTCTCCAATCTCTCCTTTCCTGAGTTTCCTCCTGTTTTCCAATTCAGAAAAATTCACGTTTCTCGCCGAAGCGCAAAGGGCTCAGCTCCGCGCGAGCCGAATTGGTGCTTGGTGAATGTGAGGACATGGCGTACTTTGCATAAGTAGGCAGGCCCGTCAGCCCGTTAAACTCAGTTCATGCAGCCCTCATCTGTTATCCGAAAAGTTGCATTTCTCGGCGATTATTTGCCGCGCAAATGTGGCATTGCCACGTTTACGACCGATTTGCGCTGCGCTATCGCCTCCGAGTTTCCAGAAATTAAATGCCCGGTAGTGCCAGTCAACGATCTCGCAGGTGGCTACGATTACCCACCCGAGGTGCGCTTCGAAATCGCGGAACAGGATTTATCTTCCTACCTGCGCGCGGCTGATTTCTTGAACATTACGGATGTGGACGTTGTATGTGTCGAGCACGAGTTCGGCATCTTCGGCGGACCCGCGGGCAGTCACGTCCTCGCGCTCCTGCGCGAACTGCAAATGCCCATTGTCACTACGCTGCACACCGTGTTGCGCGAGCCGAACTCCGACCAGCGTCGCGTGATGCGGGATCTGATTAGGGCTTCGACGCGCCTGGTGGTCATGAGCGAGCGTGGCCGCGCCTTTCTGCGCGAGGTTTATCAAGCTCCCGCTGACAAGATTGATCTTATCCCTCACGGCATACCGGACATGTCCTTTGCAGACCCGAATTATTTCAAGGACGAATTCGGAGTCGCCGGCAAACAGGTCCTGCTCACCTTCGGACTTTTGTCCCCGAATAAAGGCATAGAATACGCCTTGCGCGCTTTGCCCGGGATCATCCAGGAATTTCCCAGTGTCGTTTATATTGTCCTGGGACAGACGCATCCCAACCTGTTGCGCGATGAAGGCGAAGCTTACCGCTTGAGCCTCGAGCGGCTGGCCAAAGACCTCGGCGTCCAAAAGCATGTCGTCTTTTTCAATCGCTTTGTTGAGCTGGAAGAGTTGATGCGGTTCATTGGTGCTGCTGACATCTATTTGACCCCCTACCTGACCGAGGCGCAAATTACCTCGGGCACCCTGGCCTATGCCTTCGGCGCCGGTAACGCTGTGGTCTCCACCCCTTATTGGCACGCGGCCGAATTATTGACCTCCGAACGCGGCAAGCTCGTCCCTTTCCGAGATGCCGATGCCATTGCCAGCGCGGTGGTGGAATTGCTCCGGGACGACCCGCTGCGCCATTCCATGCGAAAGAACGCCTACATACTGGGCCGCGAGATGATCTGGAGCCGCGTCGCGCACTTATACAAAAAGTCTTTCGAGCAGGCGCGGCATGACCACAGTTTCGTGGGCCGGAAAGTTTCCCCTATCAAAACGCTGGATGAACAGCCCGGGCAGTTGCCGGAGCTGAAGCTCGATCATCTCTTTCGCATGAGCGATTCCACTGGCATTTTTCAACACGCCAGTTTCACTGTTCCGAATTTCAATGAGGGCTATTGCACGGACGATAACGCGCGCGCTCTGGCCCTTGCGCTGATGCTGCAAAAACTTGGCCATGGCTCTTCGTCGTTGAGCAGCCGGGCTGTGTCATTTGCCGCGTTTCTAAATCATGCCTTCGACCGCACCACCGGCCGTTTTCGCAATTTCATGAGTTTCGATCGGCGCTGGATGGAGGCTGCCGGCTCGGAAGATTGCCAGGGCCATGCGCTCTGGGCTCTCGGTTTGTGCGTGGCGCAAACGGGCCAGGGCAGTTACCAAATGCTCGCCGCGCAACTTTTCGAGCAGGCTCTGCCGGTGGCTGCGGAGTTTTCGTCGCCGCGGGCCTGGGCCTTTACGCTCATCGGCATTGACGAGTACCTGCGGCGATTCGGCGGAGATCGGCGCGCTCACCAGATTCGCGAGTCGCTTACCGCTAAACTCATCCAGCGCTACGCCGATGCTGCGACAGAGGACTGGCATTGGTTCGAAGAAGTCGTTTCTTATGCCAACGCCCGTTTGCCCCAGGCCCTCATCCTCAGCGGGCGCAGCCTGGAAAACGCAGAGATGCTCGAACTTGGCCTCAAGTCCCTTCGTTGGCTGATCCGTATTCAGATGTCCGAAGCAGGCTCTTTTCGGCCAGTCGGTTCCAACGGATTTTTTCCGCGTGGCAAAGCCCGCGCTATCTTTGACCAGCAACCCATCGAAGCCCAGGCCACCATTTCCGCCTGCATCGAAGCGTACCAGGCTACCAACGATCTGTTTTGGGTGGCTGAAGCCCGTCGGGCTTTTGAATGGTTCCTAGGCCGGAATGATCTTGGTCTGGCACTCTATGATGCCACCACTGGCGGGTGCCGCGATGGATTGCACGTGGATCGCCTCAGTCAAAACCAGGGCGCCGAATCCACGCTGGCCTTTCTGCTCTCGCTGGCGGAGATGCAAGCATTGCAAAACTCGCTCACCAGCTTCAAGGAGCCATCCGGCAAATAAATGCCGGAGCTTTAATCTTTCGATCAACTTATGACTCATCGCATTCCGCCACCCCTTCATGCCAAGCGCATCGGCCCCACTCTGGTCCCGGATCGTTCGCGCGTATTAATGCGCCCTTTCCGGCCCACAACCGACGACATTGCCCGGCGTGTTGTGGCACGCGTCATGGCCCTGCCGGATGAGCAGGTTAATCGCCTGCTCAGCCAGGTCCTCGGCGAATTCGCCGATCGCCATGAACAAGTCGAAAACATTTTTCGCAAGCGCTTCGAGCACGTGAACATTTATCTCGAACCGGGTGCCAAGCCATCTTACGAGCGCGAAACTCTTATCGGCGCTTACTTCACCCACGAATATTCTCCCGAGTCCGCCGCGTTGTTCAATCCGTCCATCGTCCCGCACCCGGACCAATCTGGCCTTCCCAAAGGCGCATTGCGATTCATCCTCAGCTTGCGCGCCACCGGTGAAGGACACATTTCCTCAATCACATTTCGCACCGGCGTTGTCAGCGCGCAACATCGGATTACGTTGACACCGCCCGTCCCCTTTGCCGCCGAGCCCGAGCGCGTGCCCAATGCCGCTTATGACAAAGCCTTGTTTGCCCATAAACTCCAGGAAGCCGGCGTTCAGAACGATTTTTGCCGCCGCGTCCTCGACCAGCTTCATGAAGACTTTACCTTGCTGCAGTTGCGTCAAGTTTTAATGGCTTCCGGCCTCACGGAAGACACGTCCGACGCCACCGCCGTCCGCGCGGCGCGCGGCATTCTGCTGCTGGCGGAATCCAATTACGAAGTGAGTTTTGCTTCCGAGAGCCGCGTATCCCAGCGCGTTCTCTTTCCCTCCGCGCCCAGTCAGAGCAACGGCATTGAAGACGCCCGCTTCGTCCGCTTCCAGGAAGACGACGGCAGGTTCAACTATTACGCGACCTACACCGCCTACGACGGCAAGATTATCTTGCCACAATTGCTTGAGACTCCGGACTTCCTGCATTTCAAATTCAGCACCCTCAATGGGCCCGCCGTGCAGAATAAAGGCATGGCCCTCTTCCCTCGCAAGATCAATGGCCAATACGTCATGCTCTCGCGCCAGGATGACGAGAACATTCTCATCATGTTCTCCAACAATGTCCATTTCTGGCAAACACCAAAGCTCCTGCTTCCCCCAGCCGAGCCGTGGGAATTCATCAAGATCGGCAATTGCGGCTCGCCGATTGAAACCGAAGCCGGCTGGCTCGTCCTAAGTCACGGCGTCGGCGCGATGCGCAAGTATTGTCTCGGCGCCTTTCTGCTCGATCTCGAGGACCCGACCCACGTCATTGGCCGATTGCACGAACCATTGCTCTCGCCCAACGAAGCTGAACGCGAAGGCTACGTTCCAAACGTCGTTTACACCTGCGGCGCGCTGCTCCAAGGGCGCGAACTGATCATTCCCTATGCCAT
>DASWRJ010000225.1:0-4446 GCA_036403255.1 Verrucomicrobiia bacterium | reverse complement strand
TCAGCGTGGGGAAACCCAGGCAGTGACGCTCTGCACGCTGGGCACCAGCGAAGACGCGCAGGAATTTGATTCTTACACGGGTGGCGAGAGCGAGAAACAATTCATCCTGCATTATAATTTCCCGAACTTTTCCGTCGGTGAAACGGGCCGCATTAGCGGACCAGGACGGCGTGAAATAGGACACGGGGCGCTGGCCGAGCGGTCAATTGAACCGGTGATCCCGCTCAAGGAATATCCTTATGCGATTCGCATCACGAGCGAGATCATGGAATCGAACGGATCGACGTCGATGGCGAGCGTGTGCGGCGGAACACTGGCATTAATGGATGCGGGCGTGCCAATGACGCGGCCCGTGGCTGGCATCAGTATTGGTCTTTGCACTGAGCACGATGACAAAGATGCAATCACTGGAGCGAAGCTGCTGACGGACATTATCGGGTGGGAAGATGCGTATTGCGACATGGATTGCAAAATCGCTGGAACGGACAAGGGCATTACCGGCTTTCAACTCGACCTGAAGCTTCGCGGCATTCCGCACCAGCTCATGGCTGAAACGGTGGAAAAAGCGCGCGTGGCACGCTTGTATATTCTTAGCGAAATGGCCAAGACCATTGCCGAGCCGCGCAAGGAATTGAGCAAATACGCGCCTCGCATTGTAACGCTGAAGATCAATCCGGAGAAGATTGGATCAGTCATTGGGCCGGGCGGAAAAAACATCAAGAAGATTGTCGAGGAATCCGGCTGCGAGATTAACATTGAAGACGATGGGACAGTGAACATCTACTCAGTCTCAGAGGAAGGGATGAAGATTGCGCGGGAAGCGATCGAGGGGATGACCGCTGAGGCTGAGATAGGGAGAATCTATCGCGGCAGGGTAGTTACCATCAAAGAATTCGGCGCGTTTGTTGAGTTCCTGCCTGGCAAAGACGGGTTGGTGCACATCAGCGAACTGGCCAATTTCCGGGTCAAACAAACCGAGGATGTTGTCAAAATAGGCGATGAGATTCCCGTCAAAGTTTTGGGCGTGGATGAAAAAGGCCGCGTGAAGCTTTCACGCAGGGCAGCCATGGCTGAACGCGATGCCGAGCACGGGGGCGGACAACCAGCCGAAGGCGGAGCGGAAGGCATGCAAGCCGAGCCTGAGCATCGCGAACACCGCGAAGATGGTTACCGCCGCGAGGGTAGTGGCGGCGGTGGCGGCGGTGGTGGTGGCCCGCGCCGCGAGGGCGGACGCGGCGGTGGTGGACCGCGGCGGGAAGGCGACCAACGGCGAGGCGGCGGAGACCGTCCGCGCAGCGGCGGAGAGAACCGCCCACGGCCCAGCGGTGGAGGCGAACACAGGCCTCGCGAAGGGGGCGAGCATAGACCCAGGGAAGGCGGAGAACCTCGCCCGCCTGAAGGCGGAGAACACCGTCCACACGAGCCACAGCAGCGTCAAGAGCCTGAGCCAGGGCATCAGCCGCACCACGATTAAATCACCATTGTAATTTCACAGGCGGACCGTTCGCGGTCCGCCTTTTTTGTTGTGCAAGTGCCTCGGAAGAGGGGTATTCTGTAGCATCCGTGAAACGTGCTTGTGCAGTTGCATTCGTAATATTTTTAGCCCTAGTCCAAAGCTGGGGACACGGCGACGTGCATTTGCAAATTGAGGAAGTCACCAAGCAAATTGAGAAGGAACCACGCAATGCGCTGCTGTATCTAAAACGGGGTGAGCTTTTCCGCGCCCATGGCGAATGGGACAGTGCGCTGGCGGATTTTGAGCGGGTCGGCGCCATTGATCCGAAACTGGATATAATCGATTTTTCGCGTGGCAAAGTCTTCTTTGAAGCCAATTGGCCGCAATCCGCCAAAATCGTGCTGGATAGATTTCTGGCGCGGCATACGAACCATGTGGATGCGCTTTCGCTGCGCGCGCGATGTCAGGTAAAACTGGGCCAGCGATTGGCTGCGGCACGGGATTTTACAAGCGCGATTGGTTTCAGCGATGAACCGCAGCCGGAACTATACCTCGAACGTGCCCAGGCGCTGACGGATGAAGGTCCCGCGCATTATCAGCAGGCGATGCTAGGGTTGGAAGAAGGGATAAAGAAGCTCGGCCCATTGATCACATTTCAGCTTTACGCGATTGATCTGGAGCTAAAACAAAAACAGTACGATACGGCGCTGGCCCGGCTGGAGAAGGTTTCGGCCGCGTCACCACGTAAAGAGACCTGGCTGGCGAGGAAAGGAGAGATTTTGCAATTAGCCGGGCACACTCCTGAAGCCTGCGAAGCGTTTCGGGCGGCGCTAAAGGCCATCTCGCAATTGCCTGAGCAACGGCGCAATGTGCCAGCAATGGTGGAATTGGAGAAGCGGGTGAAAGCCGTGCTCGAGGCACTGGAGAAGAATCGAACGGCCCAAAGCAAATGAAAACCGCGTTTTTATTATCTTCGGCGCTGTTAATCCCGGCTCTTTTTTTTGGCCTTTGTTTGGTCTTGCATAGCTCCTGACCGTTTCTATCACTGCTGGGACGATGCTCCCATTGCGACGTTCATTCCGCCTTTTGTTCATCCACAATTCTATCTGGGCAGCCCGCAGGATTATTATATCCTGGCGAAGCCTCTGGTTTATCTGCTTTGGACAGGATTCTTAGCTGGGGCCATTTTCATGGCTTACACACCTTTTCTTTTTATCCTGGGGTGCCATTGGATTGCTCGCAAAGAGGAGCGCGCTGGCAACAAGCGTTTCGCCGGGCGTTAGAGCTTCGAAGTCTTACTTCCCGTAAACCGATTCGATTACCTGGCGAAAATTGTTTTCGCCGACATTAACAATCCCAATCTCGCGTCTGGCGTTGTCTTCGGAATCGCTGGCGTGGGCGGCATTGACCATGATGGTTTGGCCGAATTCACGACGAATAGAGCCCGGCGGGGCTTTCGAGGGATCGGTCGGGCCGAGGACATCGCGTATTTTGCGAACTGCTTCCACGCCTTCATAGACAATGGCGATGCACTTTTCGCTGCCCGGCTCGGCCCAGTGTGAAGGATCGCACTCGCTCGGGGCGCGACCAGACATGAACTTCACGATGTTTTCAAACTGGCTGTCGCCGTAAATCGGACCCAGCAATTCGCCAAGTTGCTTTTCATCCTGGGAGGTCACCTTGAAGCCGAACTCTTTTTCGAGGACGACCTTGGCGCGGGAAGAAACGACATCTTTTAATTTATTGCGCAGGACGTCTTTGACCGGTTCATAGAATTTAATGGCTTGAGCGATGCTCATGCGATGAACCTTGATGCCGACGATGTAAAGACCCGTGCGGGAGAAGAAATCGATGACGTTTCCGGGGCGTCCAGTTGGGAACCGGAAATTATCAGGCTTGATCAAGACGAGCGTGCGCTGCGGCTTATCGGCTGGGGCGTAGTTGATGGTGTTATCAAGTAGCCCACCATCTGAGTCCGAATACCTGGCCCATAATTTCAATTTAAGCTGCGCTTCCTCGACATTGGGTGCAGCAAGAACGGCAGGTTCGAAGTAGCGAACCGGGCCCGTTTCATCAACGATGAGGTCACCATAGGTATCGCGAATAGTTTCGCCACTGCGCCGTTCAAAGGTGATGTTGCCAATGACCGACCGAACTTTGCGGACGGCATCCGCGCCTTGAAAGAGGAGCATCATGGCCCGGCGGCGCATGCCTGACTTCGGGTCAGGGCATAAATTGTGCAGGATATAGTCGCGAATGAGTTCCTGCACCCGGCGATCCTGCGGATCATTGGCCGAAACAATAGCTTCTGAATATTTCTGGACGAGCTCAGGGCTGGGGGCAAACATGCGCGCGCCAACCAACTCGAGACCGGTGCGGGTGATTAATCGAGCGAGAATGCCCCCGGTGCGTGATTTGTACAGTGTGTACGGGGTAATGATGACGTAAGCCAGTTCCTGAGACATATTTCAGCTTTGAGAAGCGGAAGGTTCCTGGGATTTGGGAGCGGCTGCGGCCGGGGTGCCCTGGGCCGCTTTGCCCCCCAAAATTTTAAACATCACGGTGCCGCAAGTTGGACAACGGCCTTTGATCGCTTTGCGGCCATTTTTCATCACTTCTTCGACTGCGTCCGTAATTTCTTTTTTGGCCTTGCACTTAACGCAATATCCTTCAGCCATAAATCAGATTTTTCTATCGCGAACGCCCCGCGCGCCCGATTTCGTATATACCGGTAACTTACGGGCTGGTTGTGAAGAGCGTCAATCTTGAAAACTGGAGCTTAAATTGCCGCAGTATTATGTGTAACTCTCTTATTTATAATGAATTACATGCTTATCAACCGTGAATTTTGGCAGTCAAAAAGCGAATTATAAGCGATTCTGGATGGCTATGGAGAGAAAGAATTTTGACCTTTAGGCACCTTCTGCGACGAGAAAAGTCACCTCCGTGAAGTCCCTGGAATCGCAAAAAGCCTACGAAGGAAAGGTTTA
>DASWRJ010000224.1:0-3810 GCA_036403255.1 Verrucomicrobiia bacterium | reverse complement strand
AAGGGCTGCCGTTTCTCGAAGCCATTCGAGAATTTGCACTGGATGTCGGCCATGGCAATGTCGTTTTTTTGCACGTTACTTATGTGCCGTTTATTAAAGCCGCCGGAGAGTTAAAAACCAAACCGACTCAACAATCAGTGGCGAAGCTGCGCGAAATTGGTATTACGCCCCAAATTCTGGTCTGCCGCTGCGAGTTGCCCCTGAATAAAGAGCTGCGTCAGAAGATTTCCCTCTTCTGCAACGTGCCGTATGAAGCAGTGATCGAAGAAAAAGATGTGGAGCATAGCATTTATGAAGTGCCACTGATGCTGCAACGCGAGCGAGTGGATGAGATTATTTGCCATTTACTGCACTTGCAAACGCAACCGGGCGATATGAGCGCATGGCAGGACATCATTCGCAAGTTAATCGCCCCGCAGCACCGCGTGCGCATTGGAGTTGTCGGCAAATACATTGAGTTGAACGACGCTTACAAATCGGTTTACGAAGCTGTTATACATGGCGGCATTGCCAATGATTGCGGGGTCGAGATCGAAAAGATTGAGGCGGAGGAAATCGAGAAATTCGGCGCTGAGAAAGTGCTGAAAGGCCTGGGCGGCATTTTGGTTCCTGGCGGGTTTGGCGAGCGCGGGATAGAAGGCAAGATCATGGCTGCTCAATACGCGCGGGAGAAAAAATTGCCCTACCTGGGACTCTGCCTTGGCATGCAAATCGCAACGATCGAGTTCGCCCGGAACGTTCTCGGGCTGCACGGCGCGCACTCGACCGAGTTTGATTTAGCCACGCCTCACCCTGTCATTGCGCTGCTGGACGAACAGAAAAAAGTCTCGAAAAAAGGCGGCACCATGCGCCTGGGCGCCCAACCCTGCCAGCTTGCGATGGGCACTTTGGCGGCGCATCTGTATGGCGCATTTATGATTCAGGAACGGCACCGGCACCGTTACGAGTTTAACAACGCGTATCGCGAACAATTCGAAAAGGCAGGTTTTGTGCTCAGCGGCACATCACCAGACACGAAGTTGGTGGAGGTGATCGAACTGAAGGACCATCCATTTTATATTGCGAGCCAGTTTCATCCCGAGTTCCAAAGCAAGCCAAACAAGCCGCATCCGCTGTTCAAAGGATTCATTGCCGCTTGCCATAATTACATCCATCACCGGCCGATTTGAAAAAGAACCAAGGGTATTTGCTTTACTCTTAGTTTTGCGGCAAGGTTTGACAAATTGCTGATTTGCGATAAACTTCATCAATCCTATTCCGAATTATGAGCATTAATTCATCCCGCAGCCGCACTGCATTTACCTTGATCGAACTTCTGGTTGTAATCGCGATTATAGCAATCCTGGCCAGCCTTCTCCTTCCCGCGTTGGCGAAAGCAAAAGCACGTGCCCAACGCATCAAATGCGTGAATAGCCTGAAGCAAATTGGATTGGCATTTAGAATGTGGTCAAATGATCATGATTCGAAGTATCCGTGGCGTGTGCTGCCTTCCGAAGGTGGGAGTGCGCAAGCTACTCCGCAAAAAACTTACGTCCATTTTCTGCCAATCACGAATGAGTTGGTCACGCCTAAAATACTACGCTGCCCGAGCGATTCAAAAAAATCCGAAGCAAGCGACTGGTCGGCAATTGTGGACAACAGCCACATCTCATTTTTTGTAGCCTACGAAGGGGATGAAACGAAGCCCCAGTCAATGCTCAGTGGCGACTCCAATGTGAACAATGCTAATAACGGCGTGCAGTGCGGCGTGCTGACTGCGGTTTGGAATTTGCTTCTTGTAAGTGGAGGACCGCCCATGGGCACATCTATCGACGTGAACAGCACCTGGACCTCTGATGTACATAATAACAATGGTGACGTTGGCCTTGGAGACGGCAGTGTGCATCAGTTCACAAGCAGACAATTACAACAGCAGGCTTTGGCGTCCGATGACAATGCCAATAATCATGCGCGCACGCCGACGGATTAGCTGGGCCGCCTGGGTTTCACATTTTTTTAGGATTCTGATACCCTGCCCCCAGGCCAAAAAGCAAGGCTGATTGGCCGAGGCAATGTCATACGAAGAAGCAGTCCAATTCCTTTACGGCCTAACGCTTTTTGGCGCGAATTTTGGGCTGGAAAACACGCGCAAGCTCGCAGCCCTCACCGGAAATCCACAAGACCAGCTCCGTTTCATTCACGTTGCCGGCACAAATGGCAAAGGCTCGACCTGCGCCATGTTGGAAAGTATTTACCGTGCAGCGGGGTTGAAGGTGGGGCTTTATACATCGCCGCATTTGATTTCATTTCGTGAGCGCATTCAGGTGAATCGCGCGCTTGTTCCTGAATCTGACGTAGTTCGACTGGTTCAGCAGCAGCAACATTTATTGGCGGAATTCCACGGTGAGGCGCATCCAACTTTCTTCGAAGTCGTTACCGTAGTGGCCTTGCAATATTTCGCTGAACAAAACTGTGAGCTTGTCATTTGGGAGACAGGATTGGGCGGCCGCCTTGATGCCACGAACATTGTCACGCCACTGGCGAGTGTCATCACAAACATTGAGTATGATCACCAGCAATGGCTTGGCGACACCATTGAAAAAATAGCGGCTGAAAAGGCGGGCATTATCAAACCGGGCGTGCCGCTTATTACCGCTGCCACGCAGGGTAGAGGATTAGAGGTCATCACTGAGACGGCGCAGACTCAGGCAGCGCCATTGATCATAGTTCAAAGCAAGCCTTCTGCACTGCTTGATTCCATTGCGCTTCCATTGCTGGGAGATTACCAGCGTATCAATGCCGCCACTGCTTTAAGCGTGGTAAATGCATTGCAAAATGTGATTCCCATTTCCGAGGCGGCATTGCGGGAAGGACTGGAAAATGTGCGATGGCCAGGACGGATGCAGCGCATTGTACTACCTTCCGGGCCCAGAATTCTTTTGGATGGGGCGCATAACGCGGCTGGCGCGGCGCTGTTAGGCGCGGAATTGCGACGCCTGATTCCTGCCGGTAAGCCGACCATCATTTTTGGCGTTCTGCAGGATAAAGATTGGGCAGCGATGGCTTCGGCGCTGGCGACTTCGGCGGCAAGAATCATTCTTACGCGTGTGAAAAGCGAGCGCGGCCTTCCTGCACATTATCTGGAGAGCGCTTGCCGAGCGGCCAATCCAAACATTAAGATCGAGTCGGTGGAAAGTCTTTCCGAGGCACTGCAATTGACTGAGAAAGACGCAGACGTGGTGGTAACCGGGTCACTTTATCTCGTGGGCGAGGCCATTCAGCTTTTAAGTCTTTCCACTGTTTCTGCTCCAGGGGAGCGGGAACTCAATGAATGGACTGTGAAAAAGTGAGATGAAACGCGCGAAGAGCCCCAAAGGAATCCGCGCACTCACTTTTGATGTCGGGGGCACGTTAATCGAGCCGTGGCCTTCTGTTGGCCATATTTACGCGGACGAGGCTTCAAAGCTTCTGGGAGTGCAATTGGCACCGGCCGAACTCAATGAACGCTTTTACCGCGCCTGGAATTCCCAAAAGCAGTTTGGTCATTCACGCGAGGCTTGGCGCGAATTGGTAACTGAAATCTTTTCAAACCTTGTGCCAGAATGCCCGGAGTCCTTCTTCAATGCGCTTTATCACCGATTTGAAGTGGCCAATGCCTGGAAAGTGTTCGACGACGTGCGGCCTATTCTGGAGGAACTGCGTTCGCGAGGGCTCCGACTCGGAATTGTTTCCAATTGGGACGAGCGACTCAAACCATTGCTGAAAGACTTGCAGCTGGAGCATTACTTTCAGCGTATCTCTGTGTCGCTTGAGGTCGGCCTTCCCAAGCCC
>DASWRJ010000223.1:0-2581 GCA_036403255.1 Verrucomicrobiia bacterium | reverse complement strand
AAGAATGCTTTGCGGGCAGTGGCGGAAAACGATAACAACCTGGGTGACTCGAAGCTAAATGCGATCCGAGCCGAGTTAAACGACGATGATGCGCGAGTGAAATTGCAGGCACTGGTCGCATTGCAAACTTTCCAGCCTTCGGCGGATGTGGCCAAAGCGGTGGTCAATGCATGGCCCATGCTGGGCGATCGCTATCTCGAGTCGGCGGCGATCGGCGCGGCGGCCCGCGATCCGTTGCTTTACGCGCAAACGATTTTGGCCGCGAACGCCGGGACCGCACACGATGGTTTTATTCGCTATATCGTTCGGCAGATGGCGCAAAAAGGAGATGCGAACCAGGCGGCGCGGCTTCTCGGGATCCTCGTTTCCGCGCCGGCCAGCGCGGATACCCAAAAGCAAGTGGCGCTGGAAAGTCTGGCTGAGAATCTCAAGGCGGGGAATGTGCCCGAATGGAACGCTGAAGTGGAAAACGCGTTGAAGGCGCTGCTCAACTCGGCCAACCCGGGAATCTCCGGAGCTGCACTGCCGCTGGCGGCGCGTTGGGACAAATCAGGCGCGCTCAAATCCGAATTCAAGCCGATCATCGCGCAGCTAACAACGAAACTGGGCGACACGACCTTGTCTGATGCGCAACGCGGACAAGTAGCTGCCAATCTGATTGGTGTGCGCCAAATGGATTCCACAATTATTCCAGCGGTGGCGAAGGTCCTGAATGGGCAGAGCTCGCCTGCGTTGCAGGTTCGCATCATCGAGGCGCTAGGGGGGACAGCCGAGAATGAATCGGGACGCGCGCTGGCTGAAGCGTATCCATCTTTGCCAGTCGAAACACGGGAAGCGGCCTTTGCGCAGATTATCAAGCGCTCGAATTGGGCCATGGATTTGATTCAGGAAATCGCGGACAAAAAGGTTTCCTTGCCGGCGCTTGGACCGGCTGCCGTTTATCGTCTCCGCACGCACGCGGATAAAGCGGTGGCCAGGAAAGCGGAGCAGGTCATCACCGCGCTGCGCGGGCCTGAGCAGCAGGAGAAGGATAAAATCATCGCGCAGTTTCTGCCGGTGGCTGAGAAGGGGGGCAACCTGGAGAATGGGAAAAAGCAGTTCACCCAAAATTGCCTCGTCTGCCATACGTTCAAAAATGAAGGGCGCAACATTGCGCCTGATCTGACGGGCATGGGCATTCATGGGCCCCACGAGTTGCTGGTTCATATTTTGGACCCAAATCGGGTGGTGGAAGCCAATTACGTGGCAATCAGCATTCAGACCAAAGATGACAACACGTATGAAGGCATCATGGCCAGTGACAATCGGACCGCGATAAAATTGCGCAATGCCACTGGTGAAATCGAAATCCGAAAAGACAATATCACGAGCCAGCGTTCCACCGGGCGCTCGCTCATGCCGGAAGGCTTTGAGGCGCTTGGTCCCGAAGCGCTCCGTGATATTATTGCCTATATCAGCGCGGACAATAATCGGTTCAGGCTGGTAGATCTTTCGAGCGCATTCACGGCTGATACTTCCAAAGGTTTATTTATCAGCAAAGAAAACAAGGGTGATACGCTGCGTTTCAAAAAATTCGGGATCAATATGGCCGGTGACGTGCCGTTCGAGGTCGTGTCGCCGACCAAGAGCCAAACAGGGAATAATGTGGTTGTGCTCAAAGCCGGGAATGGTTTGGCGCGGTCATATCCACAGAAAGTGGAAGTCAATGTGCCGAACCTATCAGTGACACGCCTGCATTTTCTCGGCGGGGTGGGTGGTTGGGCGTGGCCTTTTGGCGGCGATGAGACCAAAGGCATGCCCGCAGCGAAAATCACTGTAACTCATGCGAATGGGCAAACGGAGAGCTGGACATTAAATAATGGTGAGCATGTGGTGGATTATATCAACCCAAGTAGCGAATGCCCTGGATCGAAGCAAATTCCGGGATTGGTCAACGGCGGGCAGGTGCGACTGCTCAGCGAGAACGTGAAAAGCAAATCACCCATCACCAAGCTGACGTTGGAAAGCTTTAATAACGCAATTGCACCCACTTTTGTGGCAGTGACAGCGGAGACTTCTGAGGGGACTGCGATGGCTAATAAATAGCCACGCAATTAATTTCCAGCAAATTACTCCGAAGTTTTCTTCGGCGGGCGAGCTATCAGCGGCAGAATGGCGCTTAGGATCATTAACACTGGAATAACTGCTAAAGCCTTATCGTAGCCACCGGTTTTATCTTTTACGCGCGCGATGAGCATAGGGCCAAGCACTCCGCTGGCTGACCAGGCGGTCAACATCAGGCCATACACCTTTCCAGCGTTCTTCGGACCAAAATAATCGGCCGCAAAAGCGGGCATAGTCCCAAAGCCACCGCCATAGCAAAGGCCAACGACCATCATCAGTCCGGCAAGCATGGTGAAGTCCTTCGCGCGCGGCATGAAGTAAAACACAATAGCCTGAAGGAGGAACATCGTCAGGAACACCCAGCGGCGGGTGATCAGGTCGGAAAGCCAGGCCCAAAATAAGCGGCCAACTCCATTACAGATTGAAATATAAATGACCATAGTGGCGGCAGTGGTTTCGGCTGCGTGGGTAATTTCCT
>DASWRJ010000222.1:0-9330 GCA_036403255.1 Verrucomicrobiia bacterium | reverse complement strand
CAGCAAGAGCGGTGCGCTCCAGCGGTCATTCAGCCGGGCGCGGGCGAATAGTTTTGCGTCATTAGCCAATTGGACTGGAGTGGAATACGTCCGGGCGCTGGCGGCGGGGAGGCCCCCGGTGGATCGCGGGTCGGTGCCGTCCAGAGTATAAAGAATTTGTCCGCGGCCGGTGACAAGAGAAAGCGACCTGCCTGGTGAGCCGCTGGGACGCGGGACTGGCAAAAACTGTTGATCAATCCAGTCGAGCCGCTGGCGAATGAAATTTTTCATGAACTGAATTTCTTCGTCGTAGCTGGAGCCGACAAAATAATTGGGATTCACCGGACGGCCAATAATCGGCCAGCGCTCGAAATTGCGTTTTTGCGATTCGCCAACGAGCGAGGAGTATTTATCAACGCGGGCTAACACCTTCTCGGTGGCAAGAATATTGGTGCGAAGCAGGGCCCAGCGATCGACATATTTTTGGCCGAAATCGCTGTCTTCAAAAAGGCGCCGATACCAGGTGTATTCCTTGTCATCGAGTTGCGGCCAGAGCCACCATTGCGGGAGCCAGCCTTGTTTGCCATTGGCATTGCCGAAACTCAGGTTCCAATCCCAAATGGGCTCGGCCTTTATTTTGCCGCCGCGATCTTTGTGAAAGAAAACGCTGAAGCGGAAACCATCCACGTTTTTGCTCAGCTCGGTAATGATGTGGTAATCGATAAACGAATCTGGATCAATATAGGCGGCATAACCTTTGGCCGGGTCCTTAAAGTCGGGGCCATAGAGGGCAGCTTCAAAGTTATTGAGGTAATTCTTGAGCCATGCTTTTTGCACGGCGGTGATTTGGGTGATGTCTGGCTCGACGAAGAAGAATTCATTGGTGCGGCTGGTTTTGAAACTCTCCTCTTCCGGTGAGCCGTCATCAGAGCGATATACCGTATCACGATTTAAGCTGGCATAGAGTTGAGGCTGCGGGCGGCCGACGTAATTAGTGAGGGGGCCACGGATGGTTCTGGGCCGGGAGGAACTCGATCCGGAATAGCTCTGGGAGGAGCGGCTGCCCGAGCGCGAAGGTTTCGGAAAGCCAGCAGGGTCGGCGGGAAAGCCGCCGGGACCGGTCGGATAGCCTATGCGCGGACCTGTGCCGCCGCCAACAAAGGCGGGGAATCCGCCCAAAGGATCGCCTTGAATGGCCAGGCCGACATTGCCGACGTGGTCTTTTTTGAAAATGTAGCCGCCGCTGATGCGCGGCTCGGACGCGTCCTCGGGTTTTAATTTGGAAATGTCCACGCGATTTTTGTCGCGCTTGATTTTCTCTTCGAAGACGAAAACGCCTGCGTAATCCTGCCGGCGAATTTTCGTGCCCAAGTGCTGAACAAAGACCTCGACGAATTTGGTGCGCGAGGCCCAATGACCCATTTCGGCGTGCAATTCGTATGCAAGGACATCACGCATGAGCGTTTTGTCGGGGTAGGGCGCGTAGAGTATCCAATCCGATTCAGCAGGAAAACCGAGGAGCGATGCGGCTTCCGGGTCGCCGTCGCCGTCGAGCAATTTAAGGGTAAAGGAGTTCTTTGGATAACGAAGCGAAGCACGCCCGCGAATATGAACTAATCCATATCCAGAATAGCTGGGTGCGGCTTTAAAGTTGGCGCGGCCGGAGCCGGTATCGAAAAACTGAAATCCAGCCTGGACACCATAATCGTGAACGATATTGGTGCCAAAGGAATCGATCACGACGAGTGGAAGATTGGAAGTAAAATTGGCCAAGTCTGCGTCTAATAAGGTATAAGTGGCACTTGAAGCGGCACTGGCTTGGCCTTGCGCGGAAAAGGACCGGGCGCGGACCAGGGTGGAATTCGTCACGAGAAACGCAGAGGAATAGACAGGCGAGTAGGCGGTCGGTTCAGAGCCGTCGGTTGTGTAATGGATTTCCTGACCTGAAGCGGAGAGTTGCAACGATACGTTGCCAGAGAAAACACCACCCTTAGGTGAAAAGGCAGGGGGGCTTAATTTCGCATCGTCGTGTTTGCTTTTATCTTTGGCCGGACCCGTGGCGGCGCAGAGACAAAGGAATGCGGCTAAACCGCAACCAGTGATATTCAGGCGGTGTTTCCTCAGATTCATATCGCGGATGGGCTGAGCAATTGTGGCCACTAGAATTGAAAAAGCCAACAGGATTAGCAAAGTAAAAATGGAGCAGAGAGAGTAATATTTACATGGAAAAGGCGAAAAGTCCCGTCCAAGATAAATTCAAGCACAGGAACTGACCGCGAGGGAAGGTTATCGAAGAGACCAAGAATGAAGACAATTGAGCAGCTGAAGCAGCAAGGGCCAAAATGGGGGGTGGTGGCAATAGTTGCTTGGGTATGTGCACTCGGAATGTGCGGCGGAGTTTTTGGAGCAGGAGCGCCAGTGCCGGCCAGTTACAAAACCAATGCATTTCATACGTTGAATTTGGCGGAGTATTCCAACCAAATACCCGAAGGCGCTGGCACGCGACAGACCAGATTGATTCCACAAGGGGTTCAGGTTTATCACGGCGTGCCTTTTTCGACCGGAGAAAGGGTTTTGCTGACGGGTATGCAATCCGCTCGAGCGGGGGAATATTTTCCAAATCAAATTCTCGGAATTCCGATCGGGCGCAAAGCGGCGCGCGTACATCTTTTGCATGGAGCGCTATACTCGGCGAAGGATGGAACCCCGATGGCAAAAATTGTGTTTCATTACGCGAATGGAGCGGAGGAAAGTTTTCGACTGGGCTACGGCGTACATGCCCGGAACATTGCGCGCGCGCGGCTGGAGAAACGGAGCGGCCTTAGCGATCCGAATTCACAATCGATTTGGCCGGATAATGACGTTGAACATAGTGGGACGCGGGTTTACCAAACGGCATTGGCCAATCTACACCCGGAAGAAACCATTTTGAGCATTGATTTGGTTTCGTTGTTCAGCCTGGCGACACCTTTTGTGCTGGGAATTACGGTGGAGGATGGCGAGAGCGGGCTGCGGCCGAATTGGAAAGAACCACTGCGCAAAACTTATAAAGAAATGCAGGAGGCGCCTGACTCGGCTTACCGGCAGAATTTTGTGATTAGCGTGGTAAACGCGGCGAATAATTCTCCCGTGACCAACGCAGTAGCGGGGTTGACCATAACAGACGATGAGCAGACATTTTTCTTTGGCGAAGCAACCGCGGATGGGACAGGAATTTGCCGACTGCCATTTCCCCCGGAGCAAATGCTGAGTTATTCCATTCTCGTGCGCGGATCGAATTTTTTGCCGAAAGTCCTGCCCGAAACCGAAAGCGTGCGGTCCTCAACAAATCGGGAGTTCAGAGTTGCGCTCGAGCACGGGGTGAGGATTGGGGGCTTGGTCAAAACCAAAGACGGACAGCCGGTGGCGGGAGCGGAAGTGTTGATCCACAAAGTGACGAAAACAGGCCTGCGGGATTATTTGCGAGTGGATCATGATAAGGCAATCACTGACGCAACTGGGAAGTGGAGCAGTTCGAGCGTGCCGCCGATTTTCGAAGGGTTCTCATTCCAGGTGTCGCATACGGACTTTCGACCGGTGCTGTACACGATGCCCGGTTTTGCGGAGCCACCGCCGGTTGGGCCTAATGTGAATTCCGGCAATTCGCTCAACACTATTCGCCGCGTGGAAAATGGGCGGTTAGTGGAAGAGGAAATAACCACATTGCAAGTGCCTCCAGGGGTGAACATCAGGCGAAATGGAGCGAGGTCGAGATTTAATCAGCCGCAAATTCCAATGCTTTCGAGCAACGATTTGGCGCAGGGCACAGCGGTCATAACATTAGAACCTGCTTTTATGCTGATCGGCACTGTTCTGGATGCGACAGGCAAACCGGTGTCGAATGCAGACCTGGTTTTCCAGAGGCGCACACCGGCTTACGAGAGAAAGCATGCGCAGACAGACGGGCAGGGGCGCTTTAAGATCCCGACGGCAGAACCGGGCGACGCGGCATTGATCGTGGTGCGCGATGGATTTACGCCGAAGTATTGCCCGGTCAATATTGAAGCGGGAATGACCCCAATCGAGGTGCGGCTGGTGCCTCTGCGCGTGTTGAAGGGGCGCGTCGTGGACCAGAAGCAAATGCCAGTTTCGGGTGCCCGTGTGAAATTGGAAGATTGGATGGGTGCGGGTGACCTTTTGCGCTTTGAAACGATGAGCGATAATGAGGGACGTTTTGCGTGGACAGGGGCGCCTCCAGATCAGTTGGTCTTCTACGTGACAAAATCAAATTATTACAGCATGCGGACATCAATGTCCGGAGACGCCGAGGAGTTGACCCTGAATATTAGCCGCCCGCCTGGATTTTATGGGAAGGTCATAGACGCGGAGACAAAGAAACCAATCGAATATTTCTCGATCATTCGCGGGCGCAAGTATAACCCGGACGAGCCGGACATACATTGGGAGCGCTACGATACAGGCCACGGTGCGAACGGGGAATACTCGCTGCGGATGGAGAATTACTATTTTCAACCTGAAGCGCGGATTAAAATCGAAGCGCCCGGTTATATGCCTCAGATTTCCGAGGGGTACCGAATTGCTGATACGTACGTGATCGATTTTGCCTTGAAGAAGGGGCAGGGGATAAGCGGACTGGCCCTGCTCCCGGACGGCACACCCGCTGCTAATGCCACGCTTGTCCTCGTCGAAACAAATGAATATGCCTATATGGACGCTCCCGGCCAATTTCGCGCGAATTCCTCTTACGGCGATTTCACGCGCACAGACTCGCAAGGTCATTTTGAATTTTCTCCGAAGCTGGAAGCACAGACGATCTTTGCGACGCACGAATTGGGATTTGCTGAGGCCAGCGCCGCTGACCTTTCAAAATCGCACAAGATCGTTTTACAAAACTGGGGAACCATCAAAGGAGTCATGAAAGTCGGCGACACGAATGATCCAGAACATTGGGTGCGGCTCCAGAGCCAAAGCTCGGGCTATTCAGTTGCGGCGCTAAATCTCTACATTAAAGGCGAGGCGGACGAGAACGGGAATTTTCAATTCGAGAAGGTCCCCACCGGGTTTGCCCGGGTGGCCGTGGAATATAAATTAAGGGAATCCAGCAATGGTGAAACTCCGCTCAGCCATGGTGTCTCAGTGGAAGTGAAACCTGGGAAAACTACCGAAGTGACCCTGGGAGGGAACGGACGCAAAGTAACCGGGTTTGTGAAAGTCATTGGAGGCGACCAGAGCGATGTGGATTGGCGGCGAGATGTACACAAGCTCACGTTCGTGCTGCCATCGCCAACGAACACGCCGGTATTTGCGCCGGTCACTGGAGGACCTGAGGAACAGCGGAAAGCGATGGCGGATTACAACCGACGCATGCGCGAATATTGGAAATCTCCGGAAGGATTAGCGCATTTGCGGGCCGAGCGATCGTACGTTTTGCTTTTCGACACAAATGGAGCATTCCACGCAAACAATGTCTTGCCTGGAAAATATTTTCTAACGATTACGGCCAATGATCCCGAGCAGGAAAATTATAATCAGCGCCAAATCGGAATCATTAATACTAACATTATAGTACCGGAGCAACTCGGAGCTAAAGTTAATCAACCATTCGATTTGGGCACTTTGGAATTGAAAATTCAATCCAGGATGCGATTGGGACGGGCCGCGCCGAACTTCGAAGGCAAGACACTGGATGGCCAAAAGTTCAGCCTGACCGAGCACGTGGGAAAACCGGTACTGCTTTACTTTTGGGCGACTAATCCGGGCTTCAGCAGTTACGATCTGCAAATGCTCAATGAGCTGTATAAAAGCTACGCCACACAGGACAAATTATTCGTAGTCGGATTGAATTTGGATGCTGATCCGAAACCAGTTAAAGACCTGTTGGAGTCAAAGAAGATTCAATGGCCGCAAGTGATGCTGGGTGAATGGAGCCAGACGTCCGTGCCAGCCATGTATGGCGTGGATGGTTATCCAGTCGGGCTGCTGGTGGATGCCTCAGGAAAATTGGCTTCGAAGCAATTGCGGGGCAGCATGCTGCGGACAGCGGTGCGAAACTTGATAGCAAACGGTGGAACTGGGGGCATGGACCAAGAGCGAGAGTTGATAAGAGAACAGTTTTAGAGGCTGATTCCTCAGTTGAGCCATGCTGTTGAATTTCGACGGAGGACAAGCAGGACAAAAGAGGTAAGCTATTCCGGAGTATGCTGACTGCAGGTGGCAAATAGGCTGCCTTTGACCAGCATCACGTATTAAGGTATTACGATTGCGTTTGTGCGCCAGGGATCGGTGATGGCCCAGAGATTCTTCGGTGCAAGCGCCTTGCCGAAGCGCAAAAAGTCAGCCCGCCCATCGGCAAAGGCGAAGTTAGAGCCAGGCGCTTTGCCGCGCAGCCCGGAGCCGTGCTCATGATTTTCGATCTGGTCCACTTCATCGTGATTATAAATGTCGCAATGATAATTGTGGGAATCGGTGATTTTAGGACCGTAGGTGATCGTGTCAGTCGGTTCGCGTACGGCGACTTCTTTCATGCCGCCGGTATACTGGTGATTTAAAAAGGCGGTCCAATTGGTGGCATCGAGATTGGCTTGGAACCAATCGTCCCAACCGTTGAATAAATAACTGCGGCCCAGCGCGGCGTTCGGATCGGACGGGCACTTCAAGAGGTTGGACACGACATAATACGGGAGCAAACGATCGGGCCAAAATGGCGCCATGCGCGGAGGATACGAGCCATCCTGCTCATCAGCATACATCATCATGGATTGGGTCAGTTGCCTGAGATTGTTTACGCAACTGATACGGCGTGCGGCTTCCTTGCCCCCGGCCAAGGCGGGCAGGAGCATGGACGCGAGAATCGCAATGATGGCGATAACCACCAGCAATTCGATGAGCGTAAAAGCTGAGATTTCACCGAAATGTTTCGGTGTTTTGTCATGACGTCCAGACTTCATAAATTCGATTCAAATTACCTTGCGCTGGCACTTTTTGTTGTGGCCTGCCATGCGCGTCCTGCATGGTAAGACGTAACAACCGCCAGTTTTGTCACATTAAATCTCAAAAAGATAATCTTTTTACAATTCTTTGACAATTTCGGCAAGGCGGTGGCCGCATTCATTGCATGTGGGCTGCACCCTTCCGAATAGATTAGACGCTTCTTGGGCTGGAAAGCTCCTGTTCATTTCGAGTTGCTGGACATAACAACGACCTTTTGCATAATGTCGTTTTGGATGATTGGTTTGAGCGCCAATCCTGTATGAAAGTCATTCAAACATTTGCACATCGTCTTTTTCAAATCCGATGCTGCGCTCTGCTTTTTCAACTCTTTCCACGACTGCTTTCCTAAAATGAATTCGCCGCCTGCTACAGAATCCATCGCGCATAATGCTGGTGCAGAACATCCAGTTGTGGCTGAGCCCATTTTTCGGCCGAAAATTCTTGATACGCTAAAATCGTATACTTCGCGCGACTTCCTTTCCGATCTGGTCGCGGGACTGACGGTTGGAATTGTCGCGCTGCCACTCGCAATGGCATTCGCCATTGCCTCAGGTGTGAAACCGCAAGCTGGGATCATCACGGCTGTCATCGGAGGCTTTATCATTTCGGCTTTCGGCGGCACGCGGGTTTGTATTGGAGGGCCAACTGGCGCCTTTATCGTGATACTTTATGGGATCGGGGCGAAATACGGACTCGATAACCTGGCCATTTGCACTGTCCTGGCCGGCGTTTTTTTGATGATCATGGGTTTCGCGCGGCTGGGCCGAATGATCAAATTTATCCCTCATCCAGTGACCACGGGATTTACGAGCGGAATCGCGGTTTTGATTTTCACAACTCAGATCAAAGGATTTTTCGGACTGAAGATCGAAAAGCTACCGTCGGAGTTTATTGATCGCATGCGAGTGCTCGTGGAGAATTTCGGTTCTGTTCATTGGCTTACTTTTGCTCTAGCTGCCGGATCTTTAGCTGTGATTAAACTTTGGCCCAAGTCTTTTCAGCGGATTGTCCCTGGCTCAATTGTGGCGCTGCTCGGAGGTACCTTGGCCGTGGTGTTTTTTCAGATTCCAGTTGAGACCATTGGAGGCCGGTACGGGGAAATCCCGCAGGGGTTTCCGGCGCCACATTTGCCGGTGCTGGCCTGGAACAATATTCAGCACTTATTTCAACCGGCGCTGACGATTGCACTGCTCGCCGCCATTGAATCGCTCCTCTGCGCGGTGGTCGCGGACGGCATGATCGACGATCGCCATGATTCCAACCAGGAACTCATTGCGCAGGGGCTGGCGAATATCGTGAGCCCAATTTTTGGTGGCATTGCCGCGACGGGCGCGATTGCGCGCACGGCCACGAATGTCAAAAGCGGAGCACGCTCGCCGGTGGCGGGGATCATTCATGCCTGCACACTCCTGCTCATTCTGCTGATCGCGGCTCCGCTGGCCAAATACATTCCGCTGGCCACGCTCAGCGCCGTATTGGTGGTGGTGGCCCTGCACATGGGCGAGTGGCATAACTTCGGGCGCTTGACGAAGTGGCCGCGGAGCGATTCGGCTGTGTTTTTGACGACATTCATCCTCACAGTGGTGATCGATTTAACCGTGGCCGTGGAAATTGGAATGGTGCTCGCAGCCATGCTCTTCATCAAATGTTCCTCGGAAACAACGCAGATCATGGCTGTCGATGAAAGCACCGAAACGGACGGTTCGCATGACTCGCTTATCGGAAAGGAAATTCCAAAGGGCGTGATGGTGTATCGCATTTTCGGCGCATTCTTTTTTGGCGCCGCGGATAAATTGGAAAGCGCGCTCAAACGCCTCAAGCAGGAACCCGAAGTGCTCATTTTGCGCATGCGCAACGTTATGGCCATGGATGCCACAGGGCTGAATGCGCTTGAAGATTTGTACGACCGACTGCATCGCAAAGGCAAGCACCTCATCCTAAGCCGCCCGCATGCGCAGCCTTTGCTGGTGATGGGGAATGCTGGTTTTCTCGAACGGTTGGGTGATGAAAACGTCTGCGCGGATATTGATCAGGCTCTCGCCCGGGCGCGGGAAATTCTGGGGCAAAAGAGTACTGCCGCCGTTTAGAGACAAATAAATCACATTAATGTTCTAGAAGGTACTCTTACATTTGAGCGTTAAGGCGAGCACTTGACGATTTGGATTTCGTGTTCTGATTGAAGCTTCTTCTGAAGTATTGTTTTTGGAAATGGCCGTTCTATTTTCGATCTTGAGAAGCTGAGAAGTGTGTATGATCTTTTTCCAACCGAGTTGCGGCCTCTCCCACGCAATAAATCAGTTCATCCAAGCGACGGTTTTTGGATTGGGTTTGGTTTGGCCTGTTTCCCCTTGGATATAATGC
>DASWRJ010000221.1:0-3008 GCA_036403255.1 Verrucomicrobiia bacterium | reverse complement strand
GCCGCCAGCTACCCCGAGTTGGGCATCGCGCCGCAAACGCTCGCCGCTCCAGCGCCAATACCCGCGGATGCTCCCGCTGCCGCAACACCCGGTGCTCGTGACGCCGTGCTGATGGACACCGAACGCCACATTCGTGGCAGCGGTAGCTGGTTTTATTGGATCGCCGGTTTGTCCATTGTCAATTCACTGGCTGCTCTCTCCGGAGCAGGCTGGCGGCTGATCGTGGGGCTCGGCATTACCCAGGTTGTTGACGAACTCGGATACCAATTGGGAACCAATGGCAAAGCCGTCGCGCTCGTTCTGAACTTTGTCGTCGCCGGAGTGTTCGTGTTGTTTGGCTGGTTTGCCTGCAAGAAGCACCTTTGGGCATTTATTGTGGGGATGATCTTCTACGGATTGGACGGTGGCCTTATGGCCTTGGGGCGAGGGTGGCTGAGCGTCGCTTTTCATGCTTACGTTTTGTTTCGCCTGTTCGGCGGCATACAGGCCATTCAGCGCGAACAACAAGCTCGGGGTGCAATTTAAATTTTTAGCTGTGCCGCGCGCCGCCGCGAATTTAGTTGCGGCACTCAGAGGCTGTGTATAATGCGCTTAGGCTTTGGGGGAGCCTGCGGCCATCCATGGCAAAAGATTGAGATTGGAAAAAACAGAAAATCGCAATGAAAACAAAAGGTCTCAAGCCGACCACCATTCCGCTCCTTTACCGCGTCAATTATCCCGAGCATGGCCAGGTCGGATTTCTGGTGAAGGTCAATCGCCGCCGCCAGCGCGTCTATGAAGTTTTCAATTTGAGCCGGTTCAAAAGCCAGGCCGCGTGCCGCAAGGCCGCTGAAAAATTCGCCCGCGAAATGGACCGCAAGTTCCCCAAGCTTTCCCGTCGCGAGATTGCGCAATTGCGGCGCTCAAATTTTGGCAAAGGAGAAATCGGCGTTCGCAAATGCGTGAAGATGGTCATGGGCAAAAAATATTTGTTTTGGGAAGCTTCCTGGAGTCCCCGTCCAAATGAAGTGAAGAAGAAAGTTTTTTCCATCGATAAGTACGGCGAGAAGCGCGCCAAACAAATGGCTCTGCAAACACGCCGCAAAGGCTTGGCCACCATGACCCGCGCCTAATTCATCGGGTCTCGATGTAATCGAGGGCTTGCTCAAGTCCTTAACCCTGCCTCCTCTTTCCTGGGGTTCTCACCCTATTCACTCAACCACTGGATGTTCCATTTCGTTCTGTTTTCCTATGATTTTCGGCCCGAAACTTTCCTCTTCCAGTAAAAAGACTTTACACACTTGGGTTTGATTCGCCAAAGTAGGAACTGTGTCAGCGATTCTAATGCACAAGGATCGGCAGCATGGCAAGCCGGTCACCGCTGAGTTTGGATTTAGCCATGAGATTTCTCTCGAAACCGCCATCAAGCGGTCTCAGAATTATCTCCTCCGTGAGCAAAAACCCGAAGGTTATTGGGTCGGAGAACTGATGGTTGATTCGACTCTGGCCTCCGACATGGTGGCTTTCCATCATTGGCATGGCAGCATCGAGCAGGAGTGGCAGCGCAAAGCCGTTAACCATATTTTCTCCCATCAGCTCCCGGATGGCGGTTGGAATATTTACTACGGCGGCCCGGCCGAAGTTAATGCTACTATCAAAGCGTATCTCGCGCTCAAGCTGGCCGGCATCCCCGTCACTGACCCGCGCATGCTGCGCGCCCGCCAGGTGGCGCTGAGCCTCGGCGGCGTCCCGCGCGTCAATACCTTCACCAAGCTTTACCTGGCGCTGTTTGGCATTTTCCCCTGGGATTATGTTCCTACCATTCCGTGCGAGACAATTTTGATCGGCAAATGGTTTCACGTTAATTTTAACGAGATGAGTAATTGGAGCCGGTCCATGCTCGTCCCTCTGGCCATCATCAATCATTTCAAGCCGACCCGTAAATTGAAGGTCAACCTCGATGAGCTTTTTCCCGAAGGCTATCATGAGCGCGATCTCGCCCTGCCGCGGGACCCGCAACGATTTACCCTCCGCAACTTCTTTTTGTGGCTCGACCGCTTTTTGAAATTCATCGAGCGCGTCAAGATGCGGCCCTTCCGCCAACTCGCCCTCAAGAAAGCCGAGAGATGGATGCTCGAGCGCTTCGAGGGCACGGATGGTTTGGCCGCGATCTTTCCCGCGATGCTCAATTCACTCATCGCCTTGAAAGCCCTCGGCTATGATGACGAGCATCCGCAAGTGGTTCGCGCCATGCGCGAGTTAAAAAAGCTCGAGCATCAAACCGCCGATAGCCTCCGCATCGAGCCTTGTTTCTCGCCTGTTTGGGACACCGCCATCGTTGCCGTCGCCCTCGCTGAATCAGGTTTGCCCGTCGATCATCCGCAACTGAAAAAATCAGTCGATTGGCTGATTGATCGCGAAATTCGGTTTCGCGGAGATTGGGCCATAAAGAATCCTGCCAAAGTCGAGCCCAGCGGCTGGGTCTTTGAATTCAACAATAAATGGAATCCGGACGTCGATGACACGGCCATGGTCCTGCTGGCCTTGCGCAAAGTGCCCACCGATAACCCGCGTCGTCGTGATGAAAGTTTCAAGCGCGGCCTGAATTGGATGATGACCTTTCAGTGCAAGGATGGTGGCTGGGCCTCGTTCGATAAAGATTGCACCAAGAGCATTTTGGAAAATGTTCCCTTTGCCGACCACAATGCCATGCTCGATCCGGAATGCGCGGACATTACGGCCCGTATTTTGGAATTGCTCGGTTATGAAGGCTACAGCACGCGCCATCCCCAGGTCGAGAAAGGGCTCGATTACATCCAGGAACACCAGGAACCGGACGGCTCCTGGTATGGCCGATGGGGTGTGAATTATATTTATGGCACATGGCAGGCCTTGCGCGGTTTGCGCGCCATGAAGATCGATATGCGCCAGCCGTGGCTGCTCAAGGCCCGCACCTGGCTCGAGAGCGTGCAACATGCCGATGGCGGCTGGGGCGAGCGCTGCAATACGTATGACGATCCAGTCTTTAA
>DASWRJ010000220.1:0-1988 GCA_036403255.1 Verrucomicrobiia bacterium | reverse complement strand
GGAAAAGAAATCAGCCATTAATCGGCTGGCTTCCGCGAAGGAATGACCAAGGCGACGCACGTGCAGATCGCCGCTGAATTCTTCGCCCAAATCATAACTTGGGTAAACCATGGCGCCACCTGCGTGCTCTTCTTCCGCCAGCCCAAAAAGGTTAGCGGAGAAACTGATCTGGGTTTTCACTTCCTTTTTGCAGTAACCGAAATAATTGTCGGCAATCAAAGTGACTATCACCCCGGAAGCATCCCGAGCCGTGAGCTTAAATGAATTGCCATTGTTGTAAGGCTCGGATTCAGATTTCCAGCACATGCTGTCCCGGCGTTGTCGAGGAGAAGCAGCATCCCACTGGGGTAAGCCGAGTTCTTTCTTGGTAATCTGCACCAGGTGCGGCGCAAGGATCACGCAGCCCGTGTGGCCGGTCCAATGCTCAGTGTCCAGGCCAGCGTCGTTTTCGGGAAGAAACGGATCACCAGCATTTCCAAAAATGCTTTCCACAAAATCCAGATTGCCAACAAGATTTCCCGGAACAAAGAATCGAATCTCCATGCTCTTCTCGGGTGTGAAGCCACGGACTGCGGGGCAAACAACCGGGCGAAGCAAAAGGGATACAAAACAGTCCGCTTGCTCGGCTTGAGAGCTGGTAAATGGAAGACGGAGGAGTTCGCGCGGTGGATTCAATGCCCGGCGAAGCATGTTCCCATACACCATTTTGGGTACGGCGAGCTTGTCATCAGGAATGCTCAAGCCACCTTCGGCAATATGGAAGCTGCCCTGTGTCGTCCGTCGGTCGCTTTTTGGATTGTGCAACACTCCCTGCCGCACACGGTACGAGTGCACAATGTCAGAAGTAAAATTGTCGCGATCGGCTGGCAGTGACAGCAAACGCGCGATCCCATGTCGATCGAGCACAAATGTCTGTGCTGGAAGCTTTGGAGGAACGACTGCATCCTGCAAATAATCGTATATGAAGTTTTGGATGCGATGGTCGGCGGGACAAAGGTAATTCGAGAGCAGCCGGTCTGTTTCGCGCAAGTGCGAGAGGAATGCGCCGGCCAAATCACCCAATTCTGATTCAGCAAAGGAACCAAAGGTCGGGCAGCCCATCGAGGCGAGCTTGAGGTTGATATATTGAATCCATTTTAGCCGTGACTCAGGGGTGAGTTCGAAATCAAGACCAATGCTTTTCTGTAAATTCATTTATGCAACAATCGGGTCGCTAAACCAAACGACAAATTATTCTGCCTGGCGGCAGGGCAAATTCAAGACGCATTCAGAAATTTTGAAAGAAAACAATTCATCCGCAAAAGAATCAAATCGATTTCCTTCATCCGTTTTGCGTCAATAAAACGACAAAGTACCTGGAACTGCTTGCCATGGTTGGATTCTTGTTGTATTTGGCCTCAACATAGATGTTCCGAACCTTTCCTGAGTCATTTTATGAGCCGACGGCTGATGTGGTGGCGCGTGAGTTATTGGGCCATTATCTCATTCGAAAGACTGAAGAGGGGTTCTGCGGTGGCGCTATTGTTGAGACCGAGGCTTATCTGCATGATGACCCTGCGTGCCATGCTTTCGGCGGGCGGCCGAGCATGCGTAATCGATCCATGTTCGGAGCGCCGGGTCGGGCCTATGTTTACCTGATCTATGGTCTCCATTATTGTTTTAACGCCGTTTGCCGGCCGCATGGTCACGCTGAAGCAATACTGGTGCGAGCGATTGAAATCGATTATGGAGAGAACATCATGCGCCGTCGCAGAAGCGCGAAGTCTGAAATCCAACTCACGAACGGCCCAGCTAAACTTTGCGAAGCTCTCGGCATCGACCGGAAATTAGATGGCCTCAACCTTTGCGATGCTAATTCGCCGGTATTCATTGCGCGAAATTCTGCACGGAAAAGATTTATGGAGAAAAAAGGTCCTCTCGTCACTACGACACGCATCGGCATCACGAAGGCTGCGGCATTGCCGCTTCGCTTCTACCTGGCGGCAAGC
>DASWRJ010000219.1:0-3228 GCA_036403255.1 Verrucomicrobiia bacterium | reverse complement strand
GCCCGCTCGTTAAATAACTCATTAACCAAAGGATAGAAATGAAAAGCACCAGGGTAATAGCACTTGCATTGAGTTTGGCGTCAGTCATGTACTTGACCGCTTGCGATGATAACAACCGGGGCAACAGCGGCGTCGGAGGTGGGGGTAGCACAGCTAACGGCGCACCAGCCGGATTCGGCGCGCGCACCATGAACGTGACGGTCAATGACGGCTCGGCTCCTTTCGCGACAAGTGGCAGCTATGTGCTTACTACTACAGGCGCCGCAGGCGACACATCGGGCAATTATACCATTTCCGGTTCAGGCAGCGTTCCAAGCACATCTGGAACTTATACCTACCAACGGACTGCGACTAACTCAGCCACGCTGGTCCTGATGGATAATAATTTCGGTAATGTTACCGATACCTTGACCTTTGATAATAGCAACTCTGGTTCCATTCAAAGTGCTTTGGGCAACGGTGCTTTCCAAAGCGGAACCTTTACATTGCAGTAACTCGAATTGCAAATTGGCGAAACCCGCCCCGGTTTTCCCGTGGCGGGTTCTAGTTTTACCCCTTAAATTCCTTTCATGGGGGGATTGCCCTATTTAGAGGGCATGCTTCGAGGCCTATTCTTAGTTTCACCGATGGCATTCAAACGGCAACGTTTTCATTATCACCTTTTTTGGGCCTTATTATTGTGTGCCCTAGGCGGCTGCTTGAATCCCGAAAAGCGCATCAGCCGAGAATTTCCCAAGGTGCAGGGGCAGTGGCAAACCAATGTCGCCCTGCACACTCATCTGCAAGTTCACTCATTGGGCTGGGCAGAAGCCGTCGCGATGATGGAGGAATATAATCTTAAGCTTCGCCATTTGCGCAATGATATAACTAACAACCACGAAAACGTGCGCCAGGTATTTAAGGATTTACTGCCGACTTTGGATTTGCGCGCGGGTGTAAGCCGCTCTCTTAAGACCCTCGGCATGACGGGAATTGATGATGTTACTTTTGACATAGATGGGTTTATCAACGTGCCTGGCATAGTGAATATGAATGCCCGCCTGTTTGCGGCCAGACTAGGGCTCATTCGCGCGCAAACAGCTTATCGCCTCGCGACGCGCGAGCAGATGTTAGAGCTGTATAAAATATTTTTGGACGCCCAGGAGCATCGGGAAACTGTGTCGCAATTGAAGGTTGAATCGTCATTCGCTCAATCTGTCAGGAATCTCGATCCAGTCACAGGCGAAGGCATGATTCGCGAAGTAAACTCAAAAACTTTGTCGCTGGAAAAGGAAGCCGAAGCTCAACAAAGCCACATTAGTGACATTTTAGGAACCCGGGACTTCCTTTGGGATTTGCAGACCAATGGCGTGCCTAATTTCACCTACGACAATAACCCCCTGCCCCTGAGTGATACTAATCGAATTGCGCAGTTGCAAATGCGAATGGTCGCCATCGAATTGGTAGGCTCCTGGGCCACGATCAACGGTATCAAGCTGCAGTATTGGCCTGAGCTTAACATCTTCATTACTGGCCCGCCCGTTTTTCAGCACTCAGGCGGTGTGAATCAGGTTTGGCGCGCGGAGGATATCTCGGTGCGTGGGGATCTGTTCTGGCGTCTGGATACACGCGGTTACATTTCGAGGCAGCTTCGCCAAACCCGCCGCGAACAAAACCTGGCCATGGCCCAGGTGCAGCAGGACTCCCTCATGCTGATTGAGAAAGTCGTGGCCGCACAGCGCTTGATCGCGGTGCAAAAGCAGCAACTCGAACAAGTCCGTCAAATTCTCACGCTCCTGGAGAAGACGCCCATGCCTCAGGATTTTCTGGGAATTACAAACATGCTCGAATTATACCGATCCCTGCACGATCAGGAACGCAGATTGCGGCGAGACCTGGCCGAACTGAACAGTCTGCTCTGGTTCGTGGATGAGCAACGCTGGAGGGAACTCGAATCAGCTCGCTTTTGATAATTTTATGAAAAGCCAGGCAAAGCAAAGCCCATTGCATCCGCGAAACCTTCGCGCCACTTTTCGGGCCGCGTTCGCGCCGCTAGTTAGCTGGCTGCCGATGCTTGTCATACTAATAAGTTCTTCCGGCTGTGATCGGTTTAAGACCGTTGCGGAGACATCCGAAACACCGCAGCAGTCAGCGTTTTCACTCGAAAAGTTTCCCATGATGCGAAAAATGCGGCTCGCGGTCATGCCCTGCCGCGTTTTGCCCAAGACGAGCATCACGATCAATTCGCCATCCAGTGGCCAACTTCGGCTTTACATAGATAAAGCGCAGACGAATCTTCCGGCTGGGCTTATCTGGGCGGAGTTCGAGCCCAAGCTGCTTCAGTCCGAATCCAATGCTCTCGCCGATGCGAAATTACGGCTGGAGGAAAAACAAAAGCTGCTGCTCGAACTTGAGTTCCCGAAACAAACATTAAAGCTCGCCAGAGAGATCGAAGATGCAAAAAGGCAGGCTTCTCTTTTGGAACTGCTTTCTACAAACCTCACTCTTGCTGCTGCGGCGGCGGGACCCCTTAACTTGAAAGATCGGATCATGTCGGCGGAAAGTCTGTCTCGAGCCAAGCAAGAGCTCAAAGTGATGGAAGAGAATTATAAATACCTGCTCGAAACGAATTTCACCGCGCTGGGGGTTGATATTCAGGCGCAGCGTCTCGAGTTGGAGAAAAGAGATTTGGAATTCGAGCGCCAGCAAACTCAAGCGCGCTTTAAAATGCCATTTGCCGGCCAGCTCAACCTCAGCCTGCAATTGGCTGAGGGCGTTTCCGATTACCCGGTGAGCGCCGGTCAGGAACTCGCCATCGCGCGGGATGTCAGCATGATCCTCTTGCGAGTGGTTCTCTCGGATGCGACCTGGTCCGGGCTCGCACCTGAAGAATTGGTGGCCGTCATCAACTTGCCGGATGGCCAAAGGTTGGAAGCGCCGTTTTCGCTGAAGAAACTCGAAAAGGTGCAGTATCGCGAGGACGTGGTTTATTACTTTCAATTCCCCGCGGAAAAAATTCGGTCTGCCAGCCGGTTAATGGGTACGGATGTCTCGTGTGAGATTTGGACCAGCCTCCCCGAGATGGCCCGCATTGTTCCAAAATTGGCCCTGGTGCTCGCTCAACCATCCTATTTCTCAAATCGGCGGTGGAACGAAGGCCTCGCCCGGATTTCACATGGTTCGCGAGTTTTGATCGAGGGTCAAACCGAATTGGCAGTGGTAGGAGGGCAACCGTAATGCACTTGCGCA
>DASWRJ010000218.1:0-7613 GCA_036403255.1 Verrucomicrobiia bacterium | reverse complement strand
GTTTCGGAATAGTGGAACCGGAGCCGAAAGCAACTGCAAAAATAGCTCCGGCGCTTCCCGGTGTCGTCGTGGCCGTAAAATGTTACGAGGGCCAACACGTCGAAGCGGGCGCTTTACTGTTCCAACTGGATAGCCGGGCTGCGGATGTGGCGGTGACTTACGCCGAAAAAAACGTAGAACGTCAGAAGCGGCTGGTGCAAGTGGAAGGCACCTCATTGAAGTTGCTGCAGGAAGCAGAGCAACAATTGGCGACAGCTCGCACCCAACTGGCTTTATTGCAAATTCGCGCGCCACTAACAGGAGTTGTGACCAAAGCGAACATCAAAGCTGGAGAAGCGGCAGACTTGACTACCATCCTGGCGGAGATTGTTGACCTGGCACATTTAGTGGCGAGTGTGAGCGTATCCAGCGCCGAGTTGGCCGCGCTCAAACCTGGTCAACCAGTCGAGGTGACTAGTGGGGACACAACCAATGTGATAAACGTCTCCCTCACTTACGCCAGCGCGCAAGTCGATCCCAAGACAGGCTCAGGCGTGGCACGTGCCGCGCTGCCGGCGAACTGCGGCTTGCGTCCCGGTCAATTTGCCAAGGTGCGCATCACGAGCGAGGAGCACAAAAATTGCCTGGCCGTGCCGCTGGTTAGCGTGGCCAGAGACTCTGCCGGAGGAAGCTTCATTGCGCTAGTCGAGGGAGAAAAAGCCACTTTGAAGCCGGTCAAGGTTGGATTGCGTGATGGCGATATGGTGGAAGTCCAGGGAGAAGGTGTGGCGGCAGACGCGACCGTGGTTACCGAGGGTGCGTATGGCTTGATCATGACTCAGCAGTTTGCCACAAAGATTCACGTTGTAAGCGAGTAGCAGCGCCCGAACATTCTCCATGAAAACCACTTTTCCTTTGGGGGCTTTCGCCATACGACATCGTTTTACAATTGCCTTTATCAGCGTGGCTCTCTGTCTTGGGGGAATTTACGCCGCGCTTCATTTGCCCTCTTCGGTCTTCCCGCAAACGAATTTTCCGCGCGTAGTCATTCTGGTGGACAACGGAGTGATGCCGGCTGATGAGATGATGGCCACTGTCACTCGGCCAATCGAAGAGGCCATGAAAGACATTCCTGGGGCTGTCAGAACACGATCCGTAACCGGACGCGGGTCCGCGGCCCTGAGCATTTTTTTCGCCTGGGGCACGGACATGGTTAAGGCGGAATTGTATGTCGATGGGCGCATCAGCCAGATTCGATCAACGTTGCCCCCCACCGTAAGCACAACGACACGGCGCCTGACTTTTTCGGCATTTCCGATTTTGGGTGTCAGCGTGACGAGTCCGCAGCGCAGCAGCACTGAGTTGTGGGAAATGGCCAGGTATGAGATCAAGCCTCGATTTCTGCGCATTCCGGGTGTTGCGCGCGTGGACCTCGTGGGCGGGCGCAGCCCAGAGTATCACGTCATTGTCGATCCATTGCGGTTGCAGGCCGCAAATCTTACGCTGGCTCAGGTCACCGATGCGCTCACGAAGAACAATATCATCTCGCCCACGGGCATGCACGAGGAGAATCACACCTTGTATCTTGCGGTAGTGGATGGGCGCGTCCACAACATTGGCGAGATCGAGGAGATGATCATTTCGTTTGCGAATGGACGGGCGGTGCGCGTCCGGGATTTCGCGCGAGTCGAGCGTGGGCCGGAACCGGTCTTCAATGTCGTGACGGCGGGAGGAGTTCCCGCCGTGTTGCTGAATGTCCGCAGTCAGCCGGATGGAAGCACCATTGACATTGCCAATGGATTACAGGCCGTGATGGACCAGTTGCGGCACGAGCTGCCGCCAGACTTGAAGATAGTGACGTTTTACGATCAATCGTTGCTCGTGCGCGCCTCGGTCGGCAGTGTGTGGGACGCAATTTTATTCGGGCTGTTCCTTTCAGTCGTGATCATTTATCTGTTCCTGAAAAATTGGGGAACAACGCTGACCGCGATTATTGTAATCCCAGTGACAGTGCTGGTGACATTGCTGGCCATGAAAGTGGCCGGCTTGAGCCTGAATATCATGACTCTGGGTGGCATCGCGGCAGCGATTGGACTCGTCATTGATGACGCGATCGTGGTGGTTGAAGCCATTTACGCAAAAATTCTAAACGGACTCTCCCGAATTGATGCTGTGCAGACCGGGATCGGGGAACTGCTTCTGCCGCTCGTTGGTTCCACGCTGACGCCGGTGGTGGTGTTCGTGCCGCTGGCATTTCTGGACGGAATCACCGGGGTATTTTTTAGGGCACTGGCATTAACGATGGTGGTGGCGCTGCTGACATCACTGGTGCTGGCTCTGACACTTACCCCATCGTTGGCCGCATGGCTGTTGCGAGAACGTGCAAAGTTCGAACACGGCCATGCGCCTAAAAACGTGGAAGGTGGTTTCCTGTTGACCCGAGTCCTGCGCGTTTATGAATCCGGTCTGCGTTCCGCGTTGCGCTATCGCTGGCTCACGCTGGTCGGTTGCATCGTTATTCTGGCGCTGGGCATAGGGATTTATCAGCGGCTTGAGAGCGAGTTCCTCCCCCCGATGGACGAGGCCGGTTTTGTGATCGATTACATTGCTCCACCGGGGACCAGCTTGACGGAAACCCATCGCCAATTACTCCTGGCGGAAAAAATCCTGGCGTCCAATCCGAACGTGGAAAGTTATTCGCGACGCACCGGCGCGGCATTGGGGTTTGAAGTGGTCGAACCAAATACGGGCGATTTTTTGGTCAAGCTCAAGCCGGCCCGCGAACGGAAGAAGAGCACGCAAGACGTGATTGCGGATTTGCGCGCTGCTTTCAACACAGCGTTGTCGGATATTGAATGGGAATTTCCGGGAATTCTCGGCGACCTAATCGGCGACCTGATGGCTGAACCAGAGCCAATCGAAGTGAAGCTCTTCTCGACCGACATCGAATTCCTGAAGCGCAAAGCACCGGAAATCGAGGAGCAAATTGGCAAGATCAAAGGCGTAGTCGATACCAAGAACGGTTTGGTTTACGCAGGGCCCAGCTTGAGATTTATACCGCGCCACGGCGAAATGGAACGCTTTGGTTTGACCGCAAGCGATTTGGCGGCTGCGATCAATACCGCCATGCTTGGCCAAACTGCGTCGTCTGTGTTGGAGGGAGACCGCGTGATCGAAATTCGTGTGATGATGGAACGCAAAGACATAGCGCGCGTGGCCAGTTTGCGAGATTTGCCGTTGCGCACTGCTGATGGAACTTTGATCAAATTATCTCAGGCAGTGGATATTGAGGAAACGGCGGGCCAATTGGAACTCCATCGAGAAGATCTTCGCCAAATAGTAGCTATTACTGGGCGCCTGGAGCATCGGGACATGGGCAGCACGATGGCTGATATTCAGAAGAAGTTAAGCCTGGATAAATCCATTCCTCCGGGTACAATCGAGCTGGGCGGGCTTTATAAACAACAACAAGACTCTTTCCGGAATCTGCTATTGGTCATGATGATGGCAATTTTCCTGGTGTTCACCGTATTGCTCATGGAATTCCGCTCATTTTACGAACCTGTGGCGATTGTGTTTGGAGCAGTGCTAGCCATGTTCGGAACTGTGCTTGGCCTCTGGATTACCTCGACTTCACTAAACGTCGTCTCTTTTCTTGGTGCAATCATTGGAGTAGGCATCGTGGCCAAAAACGGCATTTTGATGCTGGATTTTGTGGAACATTTGCGAAGTGAAGGTGCCAGCCTGGAAGATGCGCTGGTGCGTTCAGGGCATCGCCGCTTGCGACCCGTATTGATGACCTCAATGGCGGCCGGTATTGGCATGCTTCCACTCGCTTATGGCGTCGGCAGTGGAGCGGATATGCTGAAACCGCTGGCGATAGCAGTAATTGGCGCGCTCTGTATATCGGTGCTCCTCTCGCTCGTGGCAACGCCAACGTTTTATTATTTGCTTCGTCGGATATTTGATTCAGATTCCAGTCGGCCACAAAATGTGGTCCTTGAAAAGAGTTCGTAAAATTGAAAAGCAACCTCATCGAAAGCGGCCAAAACAACTTCAAATATGTTATGAAAAGTTTCAATCATGTTATCGCGACCTGCATTCTGGCATTGTCCAGTGCGGTCTGTTTTTCGGCTCAAAGTGAATATCAGTTTGTAAAGGAAATACGCATCGGCGGCAAGGCCCAGTGGGATTATCTCTCGGTTGAACCAGAGATGCAGCGCCTCTTTGTGTCGCATGGGACAAAAGTCGAAGTCATCGATCTTGAAAAAGGCGCAATCATCGGCGCGATCGAAGATACTCCGGGCGTTCATGGGATTGCGCTTGCGCCAAAACTGGGCCGAGCTTTTGTCAGTTGTGGAAAGGAAAACAAAGCGAGCATTGTCGACTTGAAGAGCTTAAAGACAATCATGAAAGTCACGACCGGCGCCAACCCGGATTCGATCCTTTACGACGCGGCGCAGAACGAGGTTTATACCTTTAATGGCAAAGGCAAATCGGCGACAGTATTTGAACCTGAATCAGGGAAAGTGATCGCCACCATTGACCTGGGCGGAAAACCGGAATCCGCCGTTGCAGACGGAAAAGCTGGGCGAATCTATGTAAACCTTGAAGATAAGAGCCAGGTCGCAGTGATAGATGTGAAAGCGCGCAAAGTTATTAGTAAGTGGCCCATAGCTCCCGGGGAAGCGGCGACTGGCATGGCATTCGATGTAGATAAGCACCGACTGTTCCTTGGCTGCGACAACAAAAAAATGATTATGATGGATAGCTCCAGCGGTAAGGTCGTGGCGAATGTGCCTATTGGCGCGGGCGTGGATGCGTGCGCATTTGACCCTGCAACCAACCTGGCCTTCAGTTCGAATGGCGAGGATGGCACTACTACCATTGCCCGAGAGGATGGCCCTGACAAATTGGCTGTCGTGCAGACTCTTAAGACCGTTGTCGGGGCGCGTACAATGACGGTGGATCCAAAAACGCACAATATCTATTTGCCGGCTCCCACACCGGAATTCCGCGTGTTGGTTTATGCACTAAGCAAGTAACCAGTAACAACATTCAGATTTGATAAACTTTTTTGGAAAAAGTTCGAAGTGACTCCGGCAGAATAGGAAAAGGCTTTAAGAAATGTAGGCCAATGGTGAATCATGTGAAGAAGGAACCGGGCAATGATCGGTTGGCGCGTAGTCGACATTCTTGTTTGAAACGCGCTTAGGTTGAACCGACTTTCCCTCGGGACTGCCTACTCCTCTGCGCCCAGCTTTCTGAGTAACGCAATGGTGGCATCCTGCTGGTAATCAATCGCCCTTTTTAGGGGTGTATGGCCGTTAGCGTCGCGGGCATTTATTTTGGCCCCACTTTTGAGTAGCATCGTCACAGCATCAATACATCCCTCCTGAGCAGCCACATGCAAGGGTGTTTCACCGGTTTTACCTTTCAATTCCACGCTTGCACCCTTTTCGAGAAGAATGAAAATAACGTTAGTGCAACATCGAGCAGATGCCACGTGCAGGGGAGTCCGTCCTCCATCCTCGGTGATATTGAGGGCTCCAGGATTTGTCGATAGAATCTGCGCAACAAGAGTAGCATTACAACCTGCGGCCGCCTGATGTATCGGGCGATAGTCGCTGTGTGGTAATTGTCGTAGGAAACAGCCAGAGATACAGAGGAGCACCGAACATCCCAATGAGATACTAAAGCATCTAAATAGTCTTTTCATGATCAACGTGCTTTAGGGATTGGCGGGGACCTGACTTAAAAGGGTTCCGAAATTGGGGTGGTCTGGGCCTGCTCCTTGTCTTTTCATCTCGTCAATGGCAACACGAAAGCTCTTTCTCAGTTCCGTATCCGGTGAAGGTATTTGTGCCTGCGTCTGGTTAGGTGGAGCAACTTTATTTATGTATGTGTCCATTGCAGGCGCTGGCGGTGGATTAGTGATGGGATTTGTGAAATCTAAGGCGACTGAGACACTATTGACCGGACGGGAATCGACAACTGGCGAATACAGACCATTGGGACCAAACTTTTCTCCAATAAATTTTAAGATGGAAGTATGGTCAAAAAGGTCATGCGCGACCCCCTGCCGGACAAATGGCGAAATGATATAGGCCGGCGTGCGGACCCCTAACGATTTGAAAGAATCGTAATTCGATCCCGGAGGAGGGTTGGTTGGAATCAGAGGAGGAGATACATGGTCGAAAAAACCGCCATGCTCATCATAGGCTACAACTGTGACTGAGCTTTTCCAAAACGATGGACTGGCTGTAATTGCATTGTAAACCTGCATCAGAAACTCCTGACCGTCACTGATACCGGATGGGGCATGGTCGTCAGTGCATCTTCCCAGGTGCGGAGAGTCGCCATAAGCAGGTTCGATAAAAATGACCTGAGGCCGTTTATCGGGCGGGGTGTTGGCAATATCAGCCTCCAATTGGTCGAATGGACGAAAATGCTTGCTCCATAAGATTTCGGGTATCCATTTAAGCATTAATGTGAAGAAAGGAATGCCCTGGTGGTAGACACACCAATTAATATTGTTTGCATTCAACCAGTCATAAACAAGTTCCTGGAAAGGCAAGGGAGTCTTATTCGAGTCAATAACCGATATGCCGCTCATGGCCATGAGCCGATTTGGCTGCGTGCCAGAAGGAAGTGAGCTGAACCAATTGTCGCAGATGGTGAAGTTGTTCGCCAGAAAGTCCGTTATTGGAGCTTCGGTAGCACCAAAATAGCTCATAACGAGGCGGCGCACCGTCGGGTCAGACGAAACTGTAGTCGGAACGGCTTTGACAAAGCCATTCATTGAGTAAACGCCATGCTTTAACTCTCCCAGGTGTGCTGTCACATCTGTGCGCTGATGAGGGGGATCAAAGTCTGGCGGTAGAGAATATGGATTGGTGTTGAGGAAGGGTTGATTTTCCTCTCCTCCTAAATCCACGTTCGTAAATTTCTTTTTCCATGCGGGGTCTTCACTTTGGCCGTTTACGTCAGCATTGGTTGGTGGGAGGCTTCTGTAACCCAGAATGTGATCGAAGGATCGGTTTTCCATCATCACCACGACGATCGTTTTTACTTTATCCAGGCTGGTGGGCGGCATGTGTATGATTCTGTTGGCTTTAAAAGCGCTTCAATCGTTATCTCGGGATGGCTGCATTAAACTTGTTGCACCTTTGCTGTTCAGGAACGAATGAATTCCATAATGATCATTGGAAGCAGGGTTGCTATATGTTCCACCTTTATGAGAGGGACTAACGCTGCCTGGGTATGTCCCACCATGGCTTGAGGTATGTGCGCCTCCTCCATAATAGGGACGGGCGGTGGATAAACCGCTGGAAGATTTTGAGATTGATGAACGCGATGATGAAATGCGTCCCGAATGCCCTCCTGCACCACGCGCATGAGCCGAGGATTCAAAGCGCCCTCCAAACGTAAAAATCGGGGTGGAAAGAAGGCAAATTCGAATGAAAAGGTTAACTCTCATAGGCATCTCGGAGCGTAGGCATGCTGGTAATTTGATCAAGTCTTTTTCTATTTGTATTGGCCTTGAGCCAAATTCCAAATCTCAAACGATTTGGCCAAGGAGATAAAAGGTCATTGAAATTTGGTTGTGTTTGAAATTCGGTTTACTTGAATTC
>DASWRJ010000217.1:0-4634 GCA_036403255.1 Verrucomicrobiia bacterium | reverse complement strand
CATGGGCGAATACCTCGCGGAGTTTGCGAAGGACGGGCTGATCAACATTGCGGGCGGTTGCTGCGGCAATACGCCGGAGCACATTGCGGGAATCGTGCAGGCCTTGAAAGGCATTCCCCCGCGCGTGCCGCCGGTGCATCCGCCGAAGCTGCGCTTAAGCGGATCGCAACCATTGACGCATCAGGATGGGACTTTCCTGATGATCGGCGAGCGGGCGAATATTACGGGATCGCCAAAATTCGCGAAGTTGATCAAGGAAGGGAAATTGGATGAGGCAGTGACCGTGGCGCGGCAGCAGGTCGAGAACGGCGCAAACATCATCGATGTGAACATGGACGAGGGAATGATCGATTCCGAGGCCATGATGACGCGGTTTCTGAATTTGCTCGGGGCGGAGCCGGATGTGGCGAAGGTGCCGGTGATGGTGGATTCCTCGAAATGGACGGTGATCGAGGCTGGATTGAAATGTCTGCAAGGCAAAGGCATCGTCAACTCGATATCGCTGAAGGAAGGCGAGGAAAAATTTCTGGAGCAAGCGCGGCGCGTGCGGCGCTACGGCGCGGCGGTGGTGGTGATGGCGTTCGACGAGCGCGGCCAGGCGGACACTTTCGAACGGAAGGCGGAGATCTGCCAGCGCTGCTACGATTTGCTGACGCAGAAGGTCGGGTTTCCGCCGCAGGACATCATTTTTGATCCGAACATCCTGACGGTGGGGACTGGAATCGAGGAGCATAATAATTACGCGGTCAATTTCATCGAGGCGACACGCTGGATTAAGCAAAACCTGCCGCTGGCGAAGGTGAGTGGCGGGGTGTCGAATATTTCGTTCAGCTTTCGCGGAAACAATATTGTACGCGAAGCGATGCACAGCGCGTTTCTGTATCACGCGATCAAGGCGGGCATGGACATGGGCATCGTGAATGCCGGGATGCTGGAAGTGTATGAGGAAATCCCGAAGGACCTGCTGGAATTGGTGGAGGATGTGCTGCTGAATCGGCGACCTGACTCGACCGAGCGGCTTGTGGCTTACGGCGAGGAACTGAAAAAGAAGCAAGGCGGGCCGGTGGCGAATGAAAAGGCCGAGGAAGAATGGCGCAAAGGGACGGTGGAGGAGCGCTTTCAGCATGCGCTGGTGAAAGGGATCGATGCGTTTGTGAATGAAGACACTGAGGAAGCGCGGCAAAAATATGCCAAACCGCTCCTGGTGATCGAAGGGCCGCTCATGGCCGGGATGAACGTGGTGGGAGATTTATTCGGGGCGGGCAAAATGTTTTTACCGCAGGTGGTGAAATCAGCGCGGGTGATGAAGAAGGCAGTGGCTTATCTACTGCCATTCATGGAAGCGGAGAAGGCGGAGGCGCTGGCGGCCGGCCAGGAAGTGCGCAAGCAAGGGAAAGTGCTGATGGCAACCGTGAAGGGGGACGTGCATGACATCGGCAAGAACATCGTGGGCGTGGTGCTCGGTTGCAATAACTACGAGGTGATTGATCTGGGCGTGATGGTGCCGTGCGACAAGATTCTGCAAACGGCACGCGAGCAGAAGGTGGATATTATTGGCCTGAGCGGATTGATCACGCCGTCGCTGGATGAGATGACCTATGTGGCGCGCGAGATGGAGCGGACTGGCTTGAAAATTCCGTTGCTGATTGGCGGCGCCACGACGAGCAAAGCGCATACGGCGGTGAAAATTGCGCCGGGCTACAGCCAACCGGTGATACATGTGCTCGATGCGAGCCGGGCGGTGCCGGTGGTGAGCAATTTGGTGAGCCTGGAGCATAAGCCGCTCTTTGTGCAGCAGGTGCGCGAGGAATATGAACGCTTGCGGGCGCAACATGCCGGGCCACAGGCGAAACTGATTCCTTTGACGGAAGCGCGCAAACGGCGGATTCCAATTGAATGGAAGGAAACCGACATTCCGCAGCCATCGTTCACGGGGGTGCGCGTACTGGAGGATTTTCCGCTGGAGACACTGGTGCCGTTCATTGATTGGTCACCGTTTTTCCACACATGGGAGTTGCGCGGACGCTATCCAGCGATTTTGCAGCATGAGAAACATGGCGAAGAAGCGCGCAAGTTATTTGCGGATGCGCAGGCGCTGCTGGAGAGGCTAGTCAATAAAAAGCTGATTCATGCGCGCGCGGTTTATGCGATGTTCCCGGCCAATGCCGTGGGAGATGATGTTGAGGTTTATCGCGATGAACAGCGGAAGATTGTGGCAGCTAAATTTCATTTCTTGCGGCAGCAACTGCAAAAGCCTGACGGGCAGGCGGAGTTTTGCCTGGCTGATTTCGTGGCGCCAAAAGAATCAGGCCTGCGCGATCATCTGGGCGCATTCGCTGTGACGAGCGGACATGGGTTGAAGGAACTGGTGGAGAAATACAAGAAAGAGAACGACGATTACAATGCGATTATGGCGGAAGCGCTGGCGGATCGCCTGGCGGAGGCCTTCGCGGAATATCTCCACAAAAGGGTCAGGGAAGAATGGGGTTACGGCAAGAATGAGAACCTCGATACTGAAGGTTTGATTGAGGAGAAATATCGCGGCATTCGCCCGGCGGCGGGTTATCCGGCGTGCCCGGATCATACCGAGAAACGGACATTATGGGAGTTGCTCGACGTGGAGAAAAAAGCTGGCATTCAGATTACGGAGAATTTTGCGATGTGGCCAGGCAGCAGCGTGAGCGGGCTGTATTTCGCGCATCCGCAATCGAAATATTTTGCGGTCGGAAAGATCGAGCGCGATCAAGTGCTGGACTATCAGGTGCGCAAAGGGATGACTTTGGCTGAAGTCGAGCGCTGGCTGGGGCCGTATTTGAATTACGAGCCGGCGAGGGTATAAGCGGGGAACCAAGGGGACAATAAAGGCGCCTATGCCAGTAGCTAGAACCCGTTTGGAAGTCGTTCTCTCGCCATTGGAGTTTGCGCCGTTGAGCAAGCGCGAGCTTTCGCGGGCGACGTGCGTGGTGTTTGATATTCTGAGAGCGACGAGTTCAATGATTACGGCGCTGGCGCGGGGAGCGGAGTCGATTGTGCCGGTGGGCGAAATCGGCGAAGCGCTGCAAATGCGCGAAAAGGATTCCAAAGTGTTGCTGGCGGGAGAACGGGAGGGGCTGCGCATCACGGGCAAGCTGACAGGCAGTGTGGACTTTGATTTTGGCAACTCACCGCGAGAATTTACCGAGCAAGCGGTGAAAGGGCGACGGATTGTGATGACCACTACGAACGGCACGCGGGCGTTGCGCGCCTGCGCGGCGGCGAGGGAGGTGCTGGTCAGTTCATTTTTGAATTTGAGCGCGACAGCCGAGTGGCTCAGGCAAAATCCGCCTGGGCATTTGGTTGTTATTTGCAGCGGGACGCATGATGAACCGGCGCTGGAGGATATGCTGGCGGCGGGGGCGCTTTGTGAACAGATCTGGGGGCTCTATCAATGGGGCGAAGTATCGGATGGGGCCGAATGTGTGCGCCGCCTCTTTGAAGAGGCGCAAGCCGAGCTGGCGGATTCGCTGGCGGCGGCAAGGAACGCGAGGCGCCTGCTGGCATTGCCAGATTTGGCTGCGGACGTTCCGTTCTGTTTGCAACGGGACGTGTTTCCCTTCGTGGCGCGATTGGAAAAGAACGGGGCAGTGCGCAGAGTAAGTTAAGTATCTGGAGGCGCAGCCCGATACTTTCCGGGGGTGGAGTGTCTTCCGTTTTCGTGAGTTCCGGCCAGCAAAGTTGGAGGGCAATTTTCATTTTTTGGGCGCGTGGCACGCAGAAAGCTATTCGGGGTTCCATGTTCGAACCGGATGAAGATTTGCAGCAAATACGGCGGGATTTAGATGAATTTATCGAGCTGCTGCGCGAAAATAAAAAGAGCCTCGGGCAGAAAGGGATGGATGTGTCCGGCGTGGTTGCCGACCTGGAAGCAAAATATGCCGCTGTCTTAAATGCAGCCGAGGAAGCCGATGCGCTGCAGGAGCAATATTTGCATGCGTGCGCCGATGCCGCCGATGCGGAGGTGGAGTATTTCAAAGAGGTCTGCACCATGATGCGGCCGATGGAGGAGGAAGATCCGAAGGACCCGGAAGTCCGGCAATGGCTGGAGATTAAAGACGCCTGGCAAAAGGAATTGCCGAGGGAAGAGTTGGAAGAGGATTAGTTCTGCCGTTAGCTTCCATTTGACTTAACCGTGCAGGAGGTGAAACATCACCTCATGAAGCTGGTTTCAGCGAGGATTATTTTTCCAACCACAGAACGCTGCGGCGCATTAGCACCGGGAGCGTATTAATTGACTGTGGCGGAAACAATAGTTCTTCGGAGAGTTTTCCTTCAAAAAGCATGCAGCCTCGGACCATTCGTTTTTTCTGGAGGAAATCGCTCGGAGTTCCGTCTAAAGGAGCGGAAAAGTTTTACAATTGGCGGCTTGTAAAAGTCCTTCGAACGGCGATGCTTAGGGAGGTTTCTCCCAATCAGGTCACGGCCGCCGGGGTCATGCGGAAGGCTGAAGATAGAGGTGCGTAATGCGGAAGAAGTATAATTGGGTCAGTATCTTGGTTGGGCTGTGCTGTATGGTCGCATGCCTGCGGGCAGCCAGGGGAGCGAATGCCGGAGCCCCGGTCATCACCAGCCAGCCAGCAGGCTTCGTAGCAGCCGCG
>DASWRJ010000216.1:0-6031 GCA_036403255.1 Verrucomicrobiia bacterium | reverse complement strand
ACACAGAGCTTTTTGCGGCGGCCTGGGCGAAAGATTTGCCGCGCGTGCTGCAATTGCACGAGCAGGTGTCGGAGTTGGTGACGCGGATTTATGCGGCCGGGTTTTATTCATCGGCGATCAATCGAGCATTGAAATGCGCGTTGAAGCTGATGGGGATTTGTGATGATTTTTTATGCGAGCCATTTGCACGCTGCACTGACCAGGAGCGCGAAAGGATTAAACAGGACCTGGTGGAATTGAAGTTATTGAAGAAGTAAAAGAGCGCTGATGCCGGCTATGGCTGGGGACGACCGAGCTTCCACCACACCGGCAGCAGATAAACGGCAACGACCATGCAAATGGTGATACCGGCCGCACAAACCGCACCGAGGCTGGCGATGCCTGCATTGCTGGAAAAGGCGACCGAGGCAAAACCGGCAATGGTCGTGGAGCCGGCGAGCAGCAGCGCGCGGCTGATGGAGCGGCGGATAAAATCCAAATCGCCTTTGTGGCGCTGGAGCGCAAGTTGAATGTGAATGCTGAAATCGACACCCATGCCGAGCAAGAGCGGCAGCGCCATCATGTTCATCATGTTCCAAGACCAGCCCGTGAGCGCCATGAGCAACGTGAGGCAAAGCGCGCTAAATATTAATGTGACCACGCTCAAGACAACTTCGCGGAAGCTGCGAAACGCGAGCCAGAGCGAGATCAGCACCAAGAGGAGAATCGGCACGAGCACGCGCGGCAAATCGCCGAGCACAAGTTTGGAAATGGAAGTGCCGAGCAATTCCCAGCCGGAGAGCCAGATGCCGTCTTTGGGGAGTTCGCGTTCGAGTTGCGCCAGAGCGGCATCTTTGTTCGGGCCGGCGATCGGATGGATGAGTCCGATGGCGAGCAACTCTGAGCCGTGGCGCGCAGTCAGCTTATCGAGGATCCATTGACTGTTTTGGTTCGTGGGCCAAAACACGTTTTCCGTCGCCAGGGAGGCTCGCCAGGTTTGGAACATATTCGCGAGGAGCACAAGTGAGTTGGTGGTAAATCCGTTCGCGAGCGCCGTTGCTTTTAAGAGCGGTTCCTCCGAAATCAAAGCCGTCACGGCTGGACGATTTGCCACCTGGTTCTGCGGCGCGGGCCAAAGCTGCGTCGGCAAAGTAAACCCGGCGATGATTTTGTTGGTGACGGCACGTTGCAGGATAGGATCGAGGTTGCGTAGCTTTGCTTCGACATCGGATTCGTTTCGGCCCTGCATCATGACCCAGAGCGGCTCCTGGCGCTGGTTCATCACGCGCTTGATTTCCTCGAGGGCAGCGTAGGCCGAGCTGTTTTTCGGGCGCAACGCGTCTGGAGATTTATCGATGCGCGGCGGAGATTTCCACAGGACGAATAAACTGGCGCACAGGACAAGAAGCGTGACTGTCCAGACCATGATTGGATACCAGCGGGTCGGCGGGGTTGGGCAGGCCGGCGCGGGTTCTTCTTCGGACGCGAGCGGATGGGGAGAAATGCCGGCGGCGTCTTGCTTTTTACGAAGAAGTGGCGGTAGATAGGCATACATCATAACGACGGCAGCGGCGATAATGCCGATGGCCACGAGGGAACCGAGTTGGCCGAGGCCAGGCAGGCCGCTTAAGTTTAGAAGCAAAAAAGCTCCGCTGGTGGTGACAGCCGACCAGAATATGCCTGGCGCGGCTTCACGACGGACTTCGATGGCGGATAAGTTTGGATGAGTGCGCGATTCCTGATAGAGCACAATGGCATAATCCTCGGCCAGGCCGGCCAGAATGGCGGCGAAGCCAAGGCTTACTACGTTCAATGTCCCATAAAACAATCCGCCGAGTGCGAGAGAAATGGCCAGAATAAAGATGAGCAGCGCGAGCAACCAAAACAAAGGGCGCCAGCGGCGATGCGTGTAATAGAAAAGCACGGCGATGACGGCGAGCGTCCAGGCGGAAGGCGCGCCCATATCATGCTCCATCCCGCCGCCGATTTCGGAGACAAAGGCCGGCCGGCCGGTGTATTGCAGAGCGACGCCACTCGGGAGCGAATTGGAAGAGGCATTGATAATTTGTCGAATGGCGTTGAACCACTTCACGCAATCGCGATAACTGGTGAGATCCGGACGCGCCTCGATGAACATCAAACGAAATTTTCCATCATCCGCGCTGAACAATTCCTGTCCCTGACCAAAGCCGGCGCCGGCGCTGGCTACAGATTCAGGAAGGCGAGTCAACTCGTAGGGATCATAACTGAGCCGGGCGATATCTTCGGGTGAAAATGATGTTTGAAGTTTTTCGCGCGAGGCGGCGAGGACCGCGTTGAGGTTGGTTGGGTCGAGACGGCTGGTAAGAGCGAGAAAGGCGGCGGGAGATTGGTTTAACCAAAGATAAGCGACCAATTCCGCACCTTGCTCGGGGTGCTCGAGCCAGGGCGGTTCCCAGGCGGCGGCGGAGACGAGATTCGTTTGCCGGCGCAGCAGTTCGGCGATGTTTCGCGCGCAAGTTTCAGTGGGTTCGGATTCACCCCGGAGCGTGATAATGAGTTCGCGCGCATTGGCAAAATTTTGCTGATAGAGCTTCAGGCCTTGCACGACCGGTTCCCCGGGCGGAAGCAGATTCAGGACCTCGACATCGAAGCGGAGCCGGAACAGTCCGAGCACGACTGGAATGAGGACGAGCCACCAGAGAGAGAAGCGGAGCCGCAATTTCATGGCGCAATGGACGAATCAGGGAGATTCAGGCGCTGGCCAATTTGCAAGCGCGTGGGCGCAATGCCGGGATTGGCGGTTTCGAGGCGTTTGAGCGACACACCCTGGCGCAGAGCGATTTCGGAGAGTGTATCGCCAGCTTGAACGATGTAAACCGAGGCGCCGGGCGTGAAATAAAATTCAATGCTCTCATGCGAGCTCTGGTTCTGGAGCAATTGGTTTCCATTGGGAAGCCTGGTGAGCTGGATTTTCTTGTGATCGCAATGACCAACAATGCATTTTGGCAAATGCAGCCAGAGCAGTCGCGCCGGTGGCTGACCCGGGCCGGAGAAGGTGCGGTTCTGCGGGACGAATTCAATTTGCCAGGCATTGGTGGTGGTGCGCGCAACGACAAAGGGCAGGGGAGTCTTGGTAAATTGCACGAAAGATTCGCCGTTGTTGCGAGTGGCCATGATTAGTTCGCCAGCCAGTTCGGGAGAGGAGGCGCGAGCTTTCCAGATGGCCTGTCCTTGCCGGAGCGCCCAGCCGGGTTGATTAATGTTGGCGCTCGGAAGAGGGCCCACAGTCCGGCAAGCCGTGAAGCAGGGGAGAACGAGGCAAAGGAGCAACGCGCGCCAGAGCAGGGAGGGCTGGCCTGGAGCTGAATCTCGTTTTAGAGCATATAACATCAGACAAGAGTTAATCTGAGGGGATGGATTGGTCGAGAAATTTGCTCAACACAAAATGAAGTTCGGATGAACCGTCCCTGCGAAGGAAAACTATTTGCCGCTTGCAGATTTCCCCGGCTTGCCTGTGGCTGATTCGGGACTGGGTTCGATGGCGTGAACAACTGGGCGCATGAAAAAAACCGTGCCTCCCAATAGCCCGAGCAGGCAAATGATCCAGATTACCGAACCGATAATGATTCCAGTGTATCCAGATTCGCGCGCGTGACGCAGAGCTGAAGCGAAAACGAGAAGCCCGAGAACCGCCCAGAGCACACCGGCAGCGAGCAAAGCCAAGGCCGCGACAACTCTCAAAGCGTGGCGATTTACTTTTGGGGACATTCGGCGCGTGCTATTCCTTTTTGGTGAGGGAAGGAATTGAGTTGGTGCTCTCAGCGGGAAAATTTGCGCCGTTACGAATCCAGTCAAGAACTGTGGCGATTTCTTCGACCGTAAGCGGCTGCTTACCGTCTGGCGGCATGGCGTCATCATTTTGCCGAGGCAATAGAATGAGCCGCACGAGGTGGCTTTCCAATGGGTCACCCGGGACAATTGCGGCAATGCCGCTCTTTCCGCCTTTGAGAGCGATCTCAGGTTTATCGAGCCGATAACCTCCCTTTTGCTTCTCGGACCCGTGGCAAGAATAACATTTGGCGGAGAAGATCGGCTGGACCTTTTCGAGATAGAATTTCTGTTTTTGATTTAATGCGCCTGGCGCAAGGGTCTCCGCTTCGGGGTCTTCATCGAGCCATTCCCGGACGAATTCGGGAGCATTCTGGACAAGATAGCGCGACCCGTGGGTGAGATTGCCGCCGTAATGACCGGCAATGACAAGCATAAGCAAAGTGAGGGAAAGCGCCCCGCGATAAAATAAAAGCGCACGAAGGCTGCCATAATGAGAAATAAGGAATTTTAGAGTGACCAGCGTGAGAACTGTAAATATGGGAATGGCCAGACCGAAAGCGCGGTGCTGAATCAAGGTATTCGGATCATAATCACCGCTCCCTGCCCTCATGATTCCGAAGATTGCGGAAACAATGCCGGTGACTAAGCTGCACCAAATGATCAAAGCAGTGGCGCGGCGGACCTCGATGCTCGGCCTAAAAAGCTGATAAATCTCGAGGATAAAGGCGACGGTCAGAAAGCCGATCGGGAAGTGCAAGACTACGGCGTGAAAAGGCGCCAGAAAGGGACGCCAATGGAAGATTTTCTGAGCTGCGCGGACGGCAGGGGCGGCATTTGTGCCAGCAGCGGGGCACGCGACTGCTAATCCAAAAAGGCAGAAAGCGAAAAGGAGCAGGATTCTGCTGCTTCGCCACTGCCGTCGTCGAGATTTCGTCATTTTTAGGTGTGAACCCAATCATTATTACTGTCCTGACCAGCAGATGCAACATGCCGGTTAATTTTGCGCGCCAGCCGCAGTCAAAAGGGCAACTAATCCGCAATTTGGACGATAATATGAGTCCGCATGTTCAAGGCGGGTTCCCGCAAAGATTTATGAGAGCGAAAAAGGAAGCCGGCCTGAGATCTGGGGAACTCAGACCGACTTCAATTTGGAACTTAAAAATGCGGACCTATTGGATTTGAATTTGATAGAACCGATGCGGTGCAGTGGTGGTATCAAATGTGACACTGAGCGGCGAGCCATCACCGGTCTGGACGTTACCCAGCGGCTGCCATGGATTGCCGAGGTCATCAGTGAAGAGAACCTGATAACTTTGACCTGCAACAGTTGACCAGGTCAGAGTGAGATTATTGCCAGTTTGGCTCGTGGTAACCGCTGGCGGGGCAACGACCGTCAAGATGCCATCCACATAGCTGATGGTGTAGTTTGCCGCCGCCGCGCCGCTCGCTGTAATTACGTAGGAGCCAGGTTTGGCGTTGGCCGTGGCGGTAGTGGTCAAAGCAGGAGGGGAGCTAAGGGCGGCCATGTCATCGCCATTAACGAAACCACTAAAGCTCGCGGTCAGGGCCGGATTCGGCAGCCCCTGAGTTTTTGTTTTGTTATCCGCTGTAATGATCAATGGGGCAGGAGTGACACTGATATTGGCCGGAGAAAAGCTAAAACGGTAACTTTTGCTGCTGGCCAGAGTGCCTTTGGTAATGCTAATCGGATAATTGCCCACTCCACTTCCTGAGGTGACGGTGGTGGAGAGCGCTGGCGCGCCAGTGAGGATGGTTGAGTCATCGCCAGATACGAACCCGCTGTAGCTGACTGTGAGGGCAGGTAAGGGCGCGCCGTAAACTTTGGTTTTTTCGTCAGCGGAAACAGTCAAAACGGGTGGCAAGCCCAAGGAGTAATGGCTGGCAACTTGATCGCCATTAAGCGCGGAGTGGTAGATGGCGACTTCATCAATGGTACCGACAAAGTTCAAGTCGTAAGGTCCGGTGCCGGATTGGCGGGCACCGACACTGACGGGATTGGAAGAAGCTTTCACGCCGGCGGTGTTGGCGGTGTTGGTGACTTCGACTGCGTCGACATACAGGTGAACGAGACCGGCGGCGCCATCCATGACGCCCACGACATGGTGCCAATTCCCATCCAAGCCGTTGGTCGAATTGCAGAGGTGCGGATTACCTAGAGTATCGCGAACGAAAAAGCGGAAACCATGGTTGGCACCGCCGCAATCGAGATTGAATTGTT
>DASWRJ010000215.1:0-2294 GCA_036403255.1 Verrucomicrobiia bacterium | reverse complement strand
AGGAGAGAGGGCGCGAGCCTGTCGCAAAGCCTCAGCGCCATTCGTGGCAAACCCAACCACCTCCAGATCGGGATGCGTCGCCAAATAGGACTTGAGCCCCTCCAGGACAATGGGATGATCGTCCACCAGCAAAACACGGATCGCCTTGCCGTTCTTTTTCATTGGGCGGCGCGTACGTAGGAGTGGCCAAAGGCCGGCAACGGCAGGAGCAATTCGATTTGTGAGCCGCGCTTTGGGTCCGAAGCTACCTGCAAACTTCCGCCGGCCAGCACTGCGCGCTCCTGAATGTCGAGCAGACCCATGGCGGGCCTGAAATCACCGGCGCGCGCGTCAGCCTCGTGAGGGAAGCGGGAGCCATCATCGTGAATAGAAACCCGCAGATGGTGCTGCCCTTGCCGGCCGATGCGGACAATGACGCATCGGGCCTGGGCGCGCTTGCGAATATTCGTCAACGCCTCCTGGACAATGCGGCAGACATTCAATTCCAAATCGGCTGGCAGCCGTTCCGGCAAATCCCGGACTTCCAGTTCAACCTGAAGCTGGCTGCGTTCGCTCAACTCGGCGCAAAAGGAACGCAAACTTGAGCCCAAGGTGGGGGGCTTTTCAAAATCACCTGGCTCGAATGTCGAAGTAAGATGGCGCACCTCATCAATGGCCCGTTCGAGCAGCGCCTCCGCTTTCAGAGTATCGCGCCAGGCATCGATGTACTTGCCCGCGAGCCGTTCTTCAATTGCCTGAAGGCGAAACTTTACGGTCGAGAGGATTTGATGGACGCTGGAATCCATTTCACGTGCCACGCGCCGCCGCTCCATCTCCTGCGCGTCGCGAAGTTGGTTGGGCAATGCAGGAAGGGGTGAGGGAATCCCTTGCGCGTTTTCACGCGAGTCCTTGCCGGTTGGCGAAGATTCAATGTCCGTGCTCACGGAGGCTCCAGAAGCAATTTTCAACTGCTCACCATGCAAAAAGCCATTCGGCCAGGAAATGGCAGCTTGGTACTCGGTGCGGATAATAGTAACCGGTCCGGTGGGAGTCGAGCATTCATTTTCAAAACTGATGAAGAAACGCGGCAGAATTTACCGCGTGCACTTTGCCGATGATGCTCTCCACGATAGATCTTCGTTCAATAGCCGGAGTCAACGCGCCGAGGGATGATACACTGACGAGACTAGCGGCTGGCCGTGCGATGCAAGGCGATTTACGCGGACAATGGCGTGACTCATAACTATCGCAACCCAATAAATCCGTCGGAAAAATAGGAAGAGAATATCCGCAGCAGAAAGCGATTCGCAGCTTTATGAAATGGAATCGCTTAATTGGCGAGTGAGTTTCTTTTCTGTTGCACACCTGTTTGTCGAGGTTAGATTGCCTGCACACAGTACACTCGCAAGCACTGCTATGTATTTCGGCGTCGATTATCATCCAGAGCATTGGGTATATCCTTATGCGGGGACACCCGAAGAGCCGGAGGCACGCTGGAGAGAGGACGTGCAGCTCATGGCGGAAGCGGGTGTAAATGTGGTGCGGATGGGAGAATTCGCCTGGGGGCTCTATGAACCTGAGGAGGGGAAATTCGATTTCGAGTGGATGCGGCGAGTGATGGACCTGCTGGGGGCGCACAAAATCCAGGTTGTGCTCGCCACGCCCACGGCGGCTCCGCCGATTTGGCTGGGTCAGAAACATCCCGACATTTTGCCGCTGGATAAGGATGGTTTGAGGCTCAACGAAGGAACGCGCCGGGCTTACTCGATGAACAGCAATGTTTATTGGGATTACTCGAGGCGGATTATCAAGGCGCTGGCAGAAGCACTCGGGAAACACTCGCAATTGATAGCCTGGCAGATCGATAACGGCTTGGGAGCGCATGATACCGAGTGCTCGTTCAACGACGAAACACGGCGGGATTGGCACGCGTGGCTGGAAGCGAAATACGGCACGATCGAGCGCCTGAATGAACTAATGGGAACCCGTTTCTGGGGCCAGATCGTGACTCGCTTTGACCAAGTGCCGCTGCCACGCCGCACCCCGGCCCCGCATAACCCGGCGCTGCTGATGGATTGGATGCGGTTTTGCAGCGATACAATAGTGGCTTACGCGAGAATGCAGGCGGACATGCTGCATGAACTGACGCCCAATATACCCACGACGCATAACTTTCGTCCTTTCATTTACAACATCGATTATTTTGATCTGGCGGAGGTCCTTGATTTCGTGGCGTTTGACAGCAATCCGACCGTGAAGCAAAAGGCTTCCGAACTCGCCTGCGAGATCGACATGCTGCGGTCATTGAAGAAGGC
>DASWRJ010000214.1:0-3587 GCA_036403255.1 Verrucomicrobiia bacterium | reverse complement strand
ATCTTGCGGACTGGCCCGAAATTGACCTTGAGCCGAGGGTACCGCGAGAAGTTAAATCAGTTAATGGGCAAGCTGGAGTGAAGTTCTTTTGCTGGCCAGGAACCCTTTGATGCCTAGTGCTTCTCGACTTCGGGGGTTGCGGTGACTTTAAGGTTCTCGTTGATGCACGCGATCAGATTTTCGAGCGTGACGGGTTTGGCCAGAAACAATGAACCGCCGCTGTTGAGTCCACCGCTGCCGGCTTCGCGCTGTGAAACTGTTGCCGTCAAAAACACGATGGGCGTGCCTTTGAGCATCCGATCATTTTTGATTTGATTGGCCACATCCCCTCCGTCCATGGAGGGCATAATTACGTCGAGCAAAATGAGGTGCGGCTTGAATTCGCGCGCTGTGGCCAGGGCCGCGGGGGCACGGTGTTCCTCACGCACTTCGTATTGGCCGGTCTTCTCGAGGTTAAGCTTCACCATGCGCGTAAAGCTGGCTTCATCATCCACGATGAGTATGCGTTTTTTTTCCATGCCATTAATCTCCTATGCCTTGAACATGAGGGTGACGATCACACCACCGTCCGGCCGATTTTGAATGTCTATGGTGCCGTTATGCATTTCAATGATTTTCTTTGTGACGGTCAGGCCGAGGCCGGTGCCTTTGCCAGCCGGCTTAGTGGTAAAGAATGGATCAAATATCTTGGCAAATTGCTCCTTCAGTATCCCTTTGCCAGTGTCCAGAACCTCAGCAACGACCACTGTATCCCCGGCCCGAAAACGCTCCGCGTGCCGAGAATCAGCATCCGGAGCAATCTCGCCCGGTTCCAATTGCCGGGCATAAGTCCGGATAGTTAAGGTGCCGCCCTGGGGCATGGAATGAATGGCATTGCTGAGCAAATTGACCAACGCTTGTTTAATCTTGTTCCCGTCGAGTCGTGGTTTCGGCAATCCTTTGCCAAGTTCCCGCACGACCTGAATATTGCCCACGCCTTTCAATTCGTGACGGACCATATTTAGCGACTGGTCCATCAGCGCGCTCAGGTCTTCGCCTTGCAACAGCAGATCGCGGGGCACGGAGAAATCAAGCATGCCCATAATAATCGAGTCGGCTCGTTTCAGGGCGTCATTCATATCCGCCAGAATGAGGCTGAGGTTTGGGTCCGGGCTGGTGACATTCTTGAGCATGTAATCTATGCCCATGCCCAGAATCGCCAGTGGATTTTTGACTTCATGAGCGACTCCGGCGGCCAGCCGGCCGAGCGATTGCATTTTTTCCGCCTGGATCAATTGGAACTGCGCGGCTTTCAGCTCCTCATGCGATTTTTGCAGATCGGCAAAAACTTTTTCCAAGTCCGATTTGCTATGGGCAAGTTCCGCATGCGCCTTCTGCAACTGTTCCTCCCCCAGCTTTCGTTCGGTAATGTCGCGGCCAATTCCGACGAGTCCAATAATTTCCTCGAAGCTATTGCGCAAAGGCACTTTGGTTGTGGAATGCCACCGGAAATGACCGGAAGGATCGACAATCGGCTCCTCGCGGTGAATCACTGGACGCCCCTCCTGGAGCACAGATTGATCATCGCGCGCAAATTGGCGGGCGAGTTCGGATGGAAAAAAATCGAAGGCCGTTTTGCCCATGACATCTTCCGCCGAAGTGGCCCCGAGCAAACGCCGGTGCGCGATATTATCTATGACATAGCGCCCTTGCTGATCCTTTACGTAAATGTAATCCGGGAGATTATCAATGAGACTGCGCAACAGGTTCCGCTCGGCCTGAAGCTGGTCTTCGATGGTTTTGATCTCGGTGATGTCACGCGAGATTCCAAAGTTGCCGATGACGCGCCCCTGCTTGTCTCGCAGGGGCAGCTTTGACGTGAGGGCCCAGGTGACTGAACCGTCCGGCAGGATTTCCTTTTCGATCTTTCCGACAATGGGAATTCCCGTTTCCATGACTTGCTGCTCATCCTGGCGCGCAGCCTCGGCATGTTCGGGGGCGAAAAAATCGAAATCCGTTTTTTTGATCGCCTGCAATGGATGATCGAGTTTGAACTGCTCGGCCACAGCCCGGCTGATCCGGATGAAGCGGCTCTTGTGATCTTTGAAGTAAATTCGGTCAGGCAAATTATCGAGCAAGGTGTGAAAGAGATCACGCTCGTAGGCGAGGGCTTCCTCGGCGCGTTTGCGCTCAATGGCATAGCGCATCGAGCGGACCAGCAGGCGGCTGTCCACCTGCCCTTTTACTAAATAATCCTGGGCGCCGGCATGGACTGTTTTCATGGCCAGCGCTTCGTCGTCGCGTCCGCTCAGGACGATGATCGGCACATGGGGCGCGGCGGACTGGACTTGGGCAAATGTTTCCGCGCCGGTGCTGTCAGGCAGTGTCAAATCGAGAAGAATAAGGCTGATGCCACCCTGTTCCAGCCGATTCAGAGCTTCGGAGAGATATTGGACATTTTCGACTTCGAACGCTTCCCCAGATCCTTCGTGCAGTATGTAACGCAGGAGGCGCGCATCACCAGGGTTGTCCTCAACCAGCAGCACTTTAGGCCTGGTAATGAGTTGAGTGTCTGGCTTCACAGGGTAATTCCAGTTTGCATGGGCAATAAGCGCATTTCAATCGGAAAAGCAGTTCATTTAAAATTCGCCGCCGCCCACCCGCGCGAAAATTCTGGCGGCAAGCGCCTCGTTCGGCCAATTTAATGGCTAGCAGCCGAGCTTTGGGCGAAGCAACAATCAGGTTGATCAAGCCACCAAATAGCGGCGGTTTGCCCCATCGAAAAAATTTGGCAACGCTCAACCCGAGGCTTATGGTTCGATGGTGAGATTGAAAACTTGGGCGCAATGGCTCGGGCTTGTCGCATTGGCGGGCGCAACTTGGACCTTGTATGCCGCTCCTGTAGAATCAAAAGGACTTGTGTCAAACGCAACTGCAACTCCCGTCGCGCATCGCCATACGAACCGTTTGGCGCGCGAGAAATCACCGTACCTCCTACAGCATCAATATAACCCGGTGAATTGGTTTGCCTGGGGCGAAGAGGCATTCGCCAAAGCACGCGCCGAGAACAAGCCCATATTCCTGAGCATCGGCTATTCGACGTGTCATTGGTGTCATGTAATGGAACGTGAATCCTTTGAGAATGAAACGGTGGCGGATTATCTGAACCAGCATTTTGTCAGCATCAAAGTGGACCGCGAAGAGCGTCCCGATGTTGATAAAATCTACATGACGTTTGTGCAGGCGATGACCGGCCAGGGGGGCTGGCCTTTAAATGTTTTTTTAGCTCCCGACCTGAAGCCATTTTATGGCGGCACCTATTGGCCGCCCGAGAGCAAATATGGCCGACCCGGCTTTTTGCAGGTGCTGCAACAAATTGACAAAGCCTGGCGGGATCGTCGCGAGCAACTGACCGACTCGTCCACAAATCTTCACCAGAAATTGATGGAGATGACCGCCCACGAAGCGCATGGCCATAATCAACTCGACGCCAAGCTCTTGAAGAATGCCGGTAATGAGCTGAAGGAGAATTATGACCCCACTTACGGCGGCTGGGGCACGCAGCCCAAATTCCCCTCGCCCAGCCATCCGGCCTATGTGCTGCGCTA
>DASWRJ010000213.1:0-6351 GCA_036403255.1 Verrucomicrobiia bacterium | reverse complement strand
CACCGCGCCCCCGCTTCCACCAATCGTCGCGCAATTAAAAAATGCTCCATTAACTTCGGCCCGCCGTCGTCACGATTCCGCGGATCGCCCTTCCCGTACATTTCGCGCGTCTTGACACTTTCCTTTTCCACATCCAGCGCTTCCACCAGCTTGCTGGAAGTCATTATCCCAAACGCTTGCTCGTTGAAAGTGTCCAGCCCGCTCATTAATCCGCTCGCGTCAATGTCCCGCCGGAAATTATCGAAACTGCTCAGCAATGTTTTGCGGTCGTTCAGCCGATCCATCGTGATCCCGTTCAACACCATGTCGTCCTTGCCCGCGCCGGATGGTTTGAAAGGCGCATGCCCCACACCCAAAAATCCTGGCACACCCGCATCCGCCCACGGCATGTGACCCATCTTCGGCGACAGCCCCACAAATGGCGGAATGACTTTGTTCACCGGCCCCTGCAACTTTGAAATCACGGAACCGAGGCACGGCCAACCGCCCGCAGGCTGATTCTGATGTGTCGTTCGGCCGGTCAGACATTGGAACGCATAATGATCGCCTGTCGCGCCCACGATTGATCGGATCAAAGCGCACTTCTCCATCTGCTTCGCCATCAGCGGCAGATGTTCGCAAATCTGGATGCCTGGCACGTTCGTCTTGATCGGTTTGAACTCGCCGCGAATCTCCGACGGCGCATTCATCTTCAGATCGAACATGTCCTGGTGAGAAGGTCCGCCTGGCAGGAAAATCATGATGACCGACTTATGCGATCGACCGATGCCCGAGCTTGCTTCGGCCCGGAGAAGTTGCGGAAGAGCGAGACCGCCCAGGCCCAGCGCGCCAATCTTCAAAAAATTTCTGCGCGACACCCCATCGCAGAACCGCGACTTTGGACCGTAGATTGTTAGCATATTTGATGACCCATTCCGTGGCGAGCGCCCCGCGGCGGCAAATCCACGCGCCTCACCAGCCAAATCCCAGCAGTTTTTGCACCCAATTACAGATGGCTAGCCAATCCAGCCAGCACCTCTAAGTACGGTTAGACGCGGCTCGGCTGGGCTGATATTCATTCCAACCTCTTGCGCAGCAATTGTCAATCGCAGAAACCCGCGTCCATTTGTCCGAACAACATTGGTCGGCACGCGCTGCCCGGCGTTAACGCTGCTTCAGATGGCGGAATCAGGTAAATATTTAACAGCCGGGCTGATGCGGTTTGGCGCTTCAGATTCCTGGCAAAGCGCGATTTCCCCACCTCAATTACCCAGCGCCAACCGCAAAGCGCGCAATTCCTCTTCCACCTCGCCCGGTGCCGACAATGTCTGCGCAATTTCCTCTCGCAGCAATTCCCGGTAGCGCTTGCGCATTCGATGCACCGCCACCCGTACAGCCGATTCCTCCATGTTCAGTGCGCGCGCGGCTTCCTCATAAGGAATTGCCGAACTGCCCACCATTAAATAGCCTTTCGCCTGCTCGAATAAAGCGGCCTTTTCCGGCGTGGCAAATTCCTCCCGCAATCTCAGGATGACCCGCTCCAGCAAGGCCAGTGCCCATTGCCGATCGTAGGCGCGATCGGGACTTTCATGGTCCGGCGGATCGATGCTGAAGCGCTGCTCGGCGCTTTGCCAATCGAGCGACAGCACGCGCACGCCGCCTCCGCGCTTCTGTCGTTGCGATTTGTCCCACTCATTGGCCAGGAAATGTTTCAAGCAGGCCAGCAGAAATGCGCGGAATTTTCCGCGCTCCGCTTTTAACTGCGCCAGGTAATTGCCCTCCAAAAAGCTGCTGAAAAACGCCTGCACCAGGTCCTCCGCATCTTCCTTGCTGTGCCCCTGCCGTCGCACATACGTGTAGAGTGGAAACCAATAGCTCTGGCACAATTCACCGAGCGCCTGGTCGGATTGCGGCGAGGCTTTGTTCCCGGCCGAGAGCACAACCGTCCAGCGTGTCGTGAAAAAGTATTCGCGCGGCTTTTCGTGCTCGGAACTTGGTGGCGTCGAGTCCATGGATTTCGCTGCCCAGCGCAACTTATTTCGGTTCAGAATTAGTGGCCGCTTTCGGGACCTGTGCAGGAAACGCCGGGGCCTGCAAGGACACGTCCCGAAATTCCAACCACTTTACCGGTTCCACTTGCACGCGGAATTCCTTTATATTTGCAAGGCCCAGCCCCGGAAAGGTGAAGGTCCACGCGAACGAGTTCTCTTTCGGCGTCATCCAAACTCCGCTTTGAGGCCGATCGGGACTTGCCTCGGAAAAGGTTTTTGCTCCATCGTCCGGCTCATTCCTTAGGTTCTCAACTTCGAGTCGCTTAATTTGGTTTTCCAAAGCGTTTATCTGCGCTTGCTTTTGAATTATCAATGGATGGTTCTCAGTGTAACGCGAAAGCAAACTCAAGAATTCCTGTCGCGCTGCCTTCAATGACTCCTCAAGGTGCAATCTCTTTGCGTCCTGTTTTGGCGGCGCAGTGGTCTCTTCGTGCTCGGCGCCATTGGAATCCACAGCCACCAAGCGCGGCATCCAATCTTCCGTTATATTCTCAAGCGTAAGTGTCACTTGCGCCCCTGCCCCATTGTCCTGGATTTGGTTAAACTCCGTTTTCCACTGCGGGTCACCCATCGCACCGCTTATTCTGGTGGAATGATCTCGGAGCGTATGCGTCGCAATAATGCGCCATTTTCCCGTGCCAATGCCCACTCGTATGGTGGTAGTGGGGCTCAATTCCAGAAAAGAAACCCGCCACGGCCATAGCCGCTCCCCGGCTAGCCTCTGGCCAACGGTCGTCACTGTTATATCCGATCTCATCGAGTGAATGGGTGGAATGAACTGAATCGTGGGTGTTCCCGAACCATTTGGCAAAGCATCCAAGCGGAAAAGCAAATCACGCCAGAGCGATGCCACACCCGTTTCATTCAATGGAGGACTCGACTGGAAATTCTGCGAACGCTGGCCGCCCGGCGTCCACCACGTGTTTGATCCCGTGGCCGGATCGGACAGCCCAATCAATTCCACGGTAGCTCCCGACGGAAGCTGCCCGACCAAAGCACCTGAAGCCGCGTCGAGCTGCGCCACCGCATCCGCTTTATAAACAGGCCGGAAAAAGCGGTCACGTAAGCGGGGAACCAGCCAGTGAAACTGAACCCATATCAGACCCAAAACACATAGGTATCCAAACAGTACCGTCCGCCAATGCCGCACCCACCAATTCCGCCGCGCCACACGATCAGCAGACGCCGCTGCCGCGGCCGGTCTTTGCATCGCCTGACTGGCACCCCACGCCACCAGCCCTGCGCTCAATAGCATCCTCATCGCCAGGCTTTGCCAACCAGCAATGCCCACCACGCCAAATAGCGAGCGGCCAGTCACTGCAGTCACCAAAGCAAATGCCAACGTCGAAATGCCAAAAATGATTGCCCAGGCTTTAAGCAATCCGCCACGACTCAACTCACGTCTGCCTCCCTGTTCTGTGCCGATGACAAAATTCCACCAATAAACTTTCTGCTGCGCCGCTTCCTGAGACGCTTCGCTGGATGGCCCTGATGTGGTGTTGATGATCTCCACATTCGATTTCACCTCACTCGCTTTTTGGTAACGCCGCGACGGATCATTTTCCAACGCGCGCAGCACCACTTCATCCAGCCGCACATCCACCTGCACCTTGCGAGACGGAGGCGAAAATTTCCCAAGCGGCAGATCGCCAGTCAACATTTCGTAAAACACCACGCCCAACGAGTAAATGTCCGCTCGATGATCCACGGTCAATGGATGTTGCACTTGCTCCGGTGCCATGTAATGCGGCGTGCCCATCACCTGCCCTTCCGCTGTCAACCTCCCCGATTCGGGATTCTGCCCTAGGATTTTCGCCAGTCCAAAGTCCGCTATTTTCACTCGCCCCTTGCGGTCCAGCAACACATTCTCCGGTTTAATATCACGGTGCACCACCCCTTCATCGTGCGCGTATTGCAGCGCATCACAAATCTGTGGAATCACCTGTAACACCTCCCGAGGCGCGAGCCGCCCGGCGCATTCGAGCTGCCGAAGATTCGTCCCGTCCACAAACTCCATAATGAAGTAGCTGATCTTTCCCGCCTGGCCAAACTCATGCACCGCCACAATATTTGGATGCGACAATCGCGCCAATGCGCGCGCCTCCCGGTTGAACCGTTCCGAAAAGCGATCTTTATCTTCACCGCTTGGCACAATCTTCAGCGCCACCAACCTGTCCAGCGCCGGCTGACGCGCCTTATAAACGGCGCCCATCCCGCCTGCCCCCAGCAGCGACAGAATTTCCAATTGCGGAAAAAGTTTCATCAGCTCCTCAATTGATGGCGGCTCGAATCTTCCTCCGCCATGTTTGCTCGCCGATTCGGTTTCAGCCCCCTGGGCCAGCAAACAGGCCGGGCACAAGCCGGCCAAGGCCCCAGGAGCCAGTGGTTTCCCGCAATTCGGACAATGAGTTTCAGGTCTCAATTGCTTATTCATGCAAGTTCTACGCCTTTCTTGACTCCCTCAGAAGCATTTTTCAGAAGTTGTTACAAAGAATCTGCTGCCCCTTTCTAATCCCCTCATCCGCGCAGACTTGCATTTTTGGTGGGAGCATTATCCTTTGGCGCGTGCAGCGCGAAATGCCATGGCGGGAGTTCGTCCTCTTATCGGGGCTGCTCTTTGTTCATGCCATGGGCCTCGGCGCGTGGTTCGTTCCGCTGGCGACGGTGCTCGATGCGCATGGACTTCAATCCATCAAGCCCTACGCTTTCGCCACTTCAGCCATCGCCGCGTTGATTTCACCGCTCATCTTCGGCGGCATGGCCGATCGCCATTTCGCCCCTGTGCGTGTCCTGCGCTGGGTCTGCGCAGCCACCGGCCTGGCGGTTGCCCTCGCCGGATTCGGCATCCAACAACATCTAAATCCCTGGCTCGTGCTCGCACTCATCCAGTTGCAAGCGCTCTGCCTTGCTCCGACCTGGAGTCTCTCCAGTTCAATCGTTCTCGGCCGCCTAAACAATCCTCAGCGCCAATTCGGCTCCATTCGCGCCTTCGGCACACTTGGTTGGATGACCGGCTGCTGGATTGTCAGTGCGCTCCGCGCGGACGCCTCCACCAGCGCCTGTTACACCGCAGCAATTTTCTGGGGCCTCGTCGCTGCCTACACTTTTCTATTGCCCGCCGTTCCACCGTTGCAATCTGCCGCGCCCCTCACCTGGCGCGAAATGTTCGGCCTCGACGCGCTCGCCCTTCTGAAAATCCGCGATCATCGCGTCGTCTTTTTAACCGCCGCCCTCTTTTCCATTCCCCTGGCGGCATTCTATCCATTCACGCCCACGCATCTCCACGAGTTCGGCCTCGAACGCACCAGCGCTTGGATGTCTCTTGGCCAGGTCACGGAAATAATAACGATGGTCGCGCTCGCGCGGTTGCTCGGGTTTTGGCGCATCAAATGGAGTCTCGCCGCTGGCCTGGGATTTGGGCTCATCCGCTACGCGCTTTGCGCCATGAACAGTAAATCGTGGGTCCTCATCGGCGTGACGCTCCATGGCTTCGCTTTCACCATGTTTTTCATCACCGCCCAAATCTATGTGGACCAACGGCTCGACCCCGCTTATCGCGCGCGCGGTCAGGCGCTCTACACCGTCATGGTTAGCGGTCTGGGAAATTTATTCGGCTATCTCGGTACAGGCTGGTGGTTTCGTGCTTGCCGTCGCGGTGGAACAGAAGATTGGACATTGTTCTGGGGCGTGCTCGCAGGAGTGATCACAATCGTGCTCCTCTGGTTTATGTTCACTTACCGCGGTCGTGGCAAGCAAACCTCACAGCCAGCGAATCCCGCGTAGAACGCCTAATTAAAAGCGCAGCCCTACTTTATCTCATTAAAAGCTTCGCTGAATCCCGATTGATCGATCGCCTCCTCGGTCCCTTTGGCGTCGCGCTCTCCGCTTAATTCGCCATGCGGCGCAGGTGCCCCCGCGCGTTGCTCACCGGGACGCGGCTGTGATTTTGTTGCTTTCAATCCTTCAGCAGAAAATCCCGGCTTCGCCACCAGTACGCATGTGCAGCCAGTTCCTTCCGCGCAACCCTGGCAACAAAACGTCTGCCCGTCGTGCGTGTAACCTTCCCCCGGCCACTCATTCTTCAGCATCCCGCAACCTGGACACGGCGGCGGACCGCTCATTTCCGCATCCGGCCCGTCATTCTGTAGATTTTGATCTTTCATAGGCGCACCTTTTGCATATTTGCCTCGGTGAATTTCGCACCAAGATACAATTTAACCAGGGGGGTGTTACCATCTACTTATGGCGCCGGTACGGGCGGTGGTGCCGGTAATCCTGGTGGCCCAGGAGGTTGCACAGTGTGACAGCCAGTGAAGACGAT